>CAZUOG010000056.1:0-7073 GCA_964622225.1 uncultured Actinomycetes bacterium
TCGGTTCGAATCCGACTCGGGGCACATGAAAATTCTCGTTGCTGAGGATGAGGCGCTAATTCGCCTCGATCTTGTCGAAATGCTGCGCGAAGCAGGTTACGAAGTAATCGCTGAAGCAGGCAACGGTAAAGAAGCGATTGATTTAAACGAAAAACATAATCCTGATATTGCTATTTTAGATATCAACATGCCAATCATGGATGGATTAACTGCAGCAGAAACAATTGTTAAATCAACACCAGTTTTAATGTTAACGGCATTTAGTCAACGTGAATTAGTTGAACGCGCAAATGCAGCAGGTGTGATGGCATATGTTGTTAAACCTTTTACAATCAATGATTTAATTCCTGCGATCGAAATTGCTGCAAGTCGATACACACAGATGTCTGCGCTGGCAGACGAAGTTTCAAATTTGAATGATCGATTAGAAACTAGAAAATTGATCGACCGTGCAAAAGGCATATTAATGCAGGCGTTAAACCTCACTGAACCTGAAGCATTTTCTTGGATTCAAAGAGCGGCGATGGATCGCCGTCTTACCATGAAAGAAGTCGCCATGGCTGTGATCTCTCCAGATGCTGCTCCTGAGCGATAATTTTTCAATTTCATCGTATTTCAGTCATTTCAGTGATTTCAGTGATTTCGTAATCAAATCGCAATAAATCAACTCGTTTTTACGCGTGAGAATTTACGGTCGCGAAATATTTGTAAGTTGTTTTATGCGTATTTCCCCCTTTATTCTTGGCTCCTCCCTTCCCGGGAATTTACGAAAGGTAATAAATGAACAAGAAGATCCAACGCGGTCTTGCCGTTGCGACTGCTGCAGCTCTCGCATTCGGAGTTGCTGTGACATCTCAGGCACATGCAGCTGCAAAGACTGTTTATCTTGCATACCAGGGCCCACTATCTGGTGGCGAAGCTTCAACAGGTACTGATGAGCAGAACGCTGTTAAGTATGCAATTAAGCTATTCAATGCATCACAATCAGATTACAACGTACAGCTTGTATCTGTAGATGATCAAGGAGATCCATCAGAAGCAGCAAAGGTTGCTCCTGCTATTGGCGCTAACACAAAGATCATCGGCCTTGTTGGTCCTGCATATTCAGGCGCAACAATCGCATCACTTCCTTACTACAAGGCAGGTCGTCTTGCACTTATCTCACCATCAGCTACACGCGTATCTCTAACAGATCCAAAGAACAAGTCTGACTACGGTCAGCCAGTGTTCCACCGCGTTGTTGCAACAGATGATAAGCAGGGTCCAGCTCTAGCTAAGTTTGCAACTAAGGGTGTTACATCACCTAAGGTATTCGTATTCGACGATCAGTCTGCATACGCTGTACCTCTAGCAGGTTATGTAAAGACAGCTCTAAAGAGCCTTAAGTTAACTCTTTCTGGAACAGATTCAGTTCCTAACGACACTAAGGATTACTCTGCAACAATCGCAAAGATCAAGTCATCTGGCGCAAACGTTGTTATCTACACAGGTTACTACTCAGCAGCTGCTACATTCGTAAAGCAGATGCGTGCAGATGCGGCGCTTAAGAGCGTTGTATTCGCAGGTGGCGACGGCGTATTCAATCAGCAGTTTGCAGTTCTTGCGGGCGATGCAGCTGAAGGTGCACGTCTAACTGGTGTTGCTGGTCTATCAGATGCAAGCCCAACTGTTGCAGCAGCTTATGCAAAGTCAATGGGATCAACAGCTGGTGTTTATGCAACTGAATCATTCGATGCAGCGAACATCTTCCTTGCAGGTATTAAGGCTGGCAAGCTAACACGTAACGCAATGCTTAACTGGGTCAAGGGTGGCCCATTTAAGGGTGTTGGTGGAGCAAACTACAAGTTCAACCGTAACGGTGACATCTCAGAAGGCGGCTTCGCTGGCTTCAACGTCACAAAGGGTGTACTTGTAAATACCGGACCTGTTGCTTAATTTAGAAATAATTGCCAAATTAAGCATTAATTGACTCTAACTTAGAGTTAATTTTGAGCGGTCGCTTTGGTAACCTTTGCAGGTTATCGAAGCGACCGCTTCTTATTTTGGTCGCCTTATCCTCAAGATTTAGGGAGTTAGATGTTTGACGTTCTGCTCAACCAGTTCGGCCAACTAACCATTTCTGGTATCGCATTGGGGTTCATCTATGTACTAATTTCTCTTGGCTACACCATGGTCTATGGCGTTCTGCGTATGATCAACTTCGCCAATTCAGAAATCTTTATGTGGGGAACTTTCGCGTCAGTAGTGGTTACCGAACGAGTTTTTGGTTTTACCGCTACATCAAAACCAGCAACGGGCGCAAAGCTATTCTTAGTTCTAGCGCTTTGTTTGGTCGCAGCGATGCTGACTTCAGCGACAGTGGCAATGGTTGTCGAATTTGTCGCTTATCGTAGATTGAGATCTAAAGGTGTTAACCGTTTAGCGACACTAATTTCTGCGATTGGTATGTCAATTGCGCTTTCAGAAGGAATGCGTATATTGACAAACTCCCGACCAGCAAACGTACCTCGCGTACTTGAGAAAACAGTACTTTTTAATTTAGGAAATGCGCACGTTCGAATCGACAACGTATTGGTAATTGTCGCCGCTGCAGTGATTTTTATCCTCCTGGAGCGCTTCATCAAGCTCTCTCGTATGGGCAAAGCAATCCGCGCAGTATCAATGTCAGAAGAGACTGCAAAGCTAATGGGTGTTAATTTAAATCGAGTCATCACAATTACTTTCGCAATCGGTGGTTTAGCAACTGGTGCCGCAGCTTTCTTCTATACAACTGTTTATGAAATTACTAAATTCGATGTCGGTTTCACTATGGGTATCGCAGCCTTCACTGCAGCGGTGCTTGGTGGTATCGGCAATATTCGCGGCGCTATGGCGGGCGGTATTGCGCTTGGCTTATTAGAAACATATGCAGCCGCGGTGCTTGGAACACAGTGGAAGGCAATTACCGTTTTCATTGTGCTTATTCTCGTGCTGCTCTTTAGACCAACAGGTCTATTTGGCGAAGCGATTCAGACAGGAAGGGCATAATCATGAACTTCAATCTTCGTGACTGGGGCGCAGATGTTTGGGAACGCGCCAACCGAATTCAACGTGTTGCGCTAGTTATTGCATTCATTGCAGCTGCAGCTTGCTTACCTTTCTTGGGTATTAGTTTCTTGGATACACCAAATGCTTCATACAGCGCAGTTTTGGTTCACCCAATTGCGATGTTCGTACTTATGGCCCTTGGTTTAAATATTGTGGTTGGTAAGTCCGGCATGTTGGATTTAGGTTACGTTGCATTCTTTGCAATTGGTGCATATGCAATGGGAATCTTGGGTGTTCGTTACAGCTGGAACACATGGGAAGTAATGCCAGTTGGAATTCTGCTAGCGATGTTCGCAGGTTTACTACTTGGTTTCCCAACGCTTCGCTTACGTGGTGACTACCTTGCAATCGTGACCATGGGTTTCGGAGAGATTATTCGAATCGTTGCGCTTAACTGGGGCAGCCTCACAAATGGTCCTAACGGAATCGCTGGCGTTCCAATGCCACCTCCAATCTTTGGACAAGAATTCGATCTAATCAATCAGAAGCTTTTCTTCTGGGTTGTATTAGTGATGATTCTATTGACGATTTGGATGATTCGTCGTTTAACAGTGCGCCGTCCTGGCCGTGCTTGGGAAGCGATTCGACAAGATGAAGATGCAGCTGAACTAATGGGTGTTCGTGCACTTCGTTACAAGATTTGGTCATTCACACTTGGTGCATCCGTTGGCGGCGCAGCAGGTGTGCTCTTTGCATCAAAGAATCTATTTATTTCACCAGAACAGTTCAAACTGAACGTCTCAGTTCTGATTCTTGCGTGCGTGGTATTCGGTGGAATCGGAAATATCTGGGGCGTCATCCTTGGCGCAGCGGTGCTTGGTTATTTACCAGATCGCATCCGCTTCATTTCTGATGCGCGTATGTTGGTTTTCGGGTTAGTTCTCGTGTTTGTGATGAATTTCCGTCCAGACGGATTATTGCCACGCAAGAAACGTGAAAAAGCACTTGTTAAGAAGGGAGCATAAACATGAGTGAACATCTTCAAAAAGAGACTCGTGATGATGCTGTACTTTCACTTCGCAATGTGACTATGCGTTTTGGTGGCGTTACAGCGTTAAATGAAGTGAATATCGATCTCTATCCAGGAGAAATCTTGGCTCTTATCGGTCCTAACGGCGCTGGCAAGACAACTGTCTTCAACGTAGTAACTGGTGTTTATCAGGCAACTGAAGGCGATATCGTTTTCAACGGTGAGCGCTTAAACGGAATGAAGCGCTTTGATATTACCAAAAAGGGCATTGCTCGTACTTTCCAGAACATACGTTTATGGGGAGATATGACTGCCCTTGAGAACGTAATCACCGGCACAGACGTTCATAAGAAGTCTGGACTTATCGGTGCACTATTTGGTTTACCGCGTGCTCGTCGCGAAGAACGTGAAGGTCGCGAAAAGGCAATGGAGATTTTGAAATTCATCGGAATTGATGAATATGCAGATCGCTTAGCTCGTAACCTTCCTTACGGTGTTCAGCGTCGTCTTGAAATTGCGAGAGCAATGGGTACTGATCCAAAAGTTATTTTGCTTGACGAACCAGCAGCTGGATTTAACCCAGCCGAAAAGGTAGAACTTGCAAATACCATTAAGAAAATTCGCGATGCGGGTTACACAGTTCTATTGATCGAACACGACATGTCTTTGATCATGGGAATCTCTGACCGCGTTGTGGTTATCGATTTCGGAACCAAAATTGCTGATGATGTTCCATCAGTAGTCCAAAACGATCCTCGTGTTATCGAGGCATACCTAGGAGCACCTGCAGATGCGTCTTGAAATTAAAGATCTACATGTCTTCTACGGCAAGATTGAAGCAATTAAAGGTGTCTCAGTAACCGTTAACCAGGGAGAAATCGTCACACTTATCGGCGCTAACGGCGCAGGTAAGACCACAATGCTTAAGACTGTTTCAGGAATTCGTCCTGTAACAAGTGGGCAAATTCTTTTTGATGGAAAAGATATTTCAAAGATGCCTGCGCACGAACGTGTTGAGCTAGGCATTTCACAAGCACCTGAAGGCCGTGGAATTTTCCCTGGTATGACGGTGCTGGAAAATCTTGAAATGGGTAAATTCTTCCGCGCAGGTCGCAAGGCTGAAATGGATCAAGACCTTGACCACGTTTATCACTTGTTCCCACGTTTGAAAGAGCGCGCATCACAATTTGGTGGAACTCTTTCAGGTGGCGAGCAGCAGATGCTTGCTATTGGTCGTGCATTGATGCAGCGCCCTAAGGTTCTACTTCTTGATGAACCTTCTATGGGTCTTGCGCCAATGATGATTCAAAACATCTTCAACATCATTACTCAAATCAATAAAGAAGGAACCACAATTCTTCTAGTTGAACAAAATGCGCAGCAGGCGTTGCAACGTGCGCATCGTGCATACATTCTTGAAGTTGGCCACGTAACCAAGGAAGCTCCAGCGAAGGATCTATTAAACGATCCAGCAGTTAAGGAAGCTTACTTAGGAACAGGTGCTCACTAATTTAAATTAATCGTTCAAAATTAAGCAGGTGATACGGGCAGTGCAGGTGCGCTGCCCGTTTTCATTTGTGATTTCAATGTTATAGCTGCAGAGTGTGCGGCCCAAAGAGATTGCAGTTGCAACTGCAGTGACAATGCCACTGGTTGCAGTTTTATGGTGAGTTGCATTGATATCAACGCCAACAATTCTGCGATTTGGACCCGCATGCAACCAAGTGCCGATAGATCCAAGAGATTCAGCTAAAACCACATTTGCACCGCCATGAAGAAATCCCAGTGGTTGAGTGTTGCCTTCAACTGGCATAGTGCCAACTAATCGTTCTGGAGTTGCTTCAAGAATCTTGATACCCATCTTTTTATCTAACGCCGCTTGGCCACGTCCATTCAAAACTTCCATGAAATCCATGCGTAAAAGATAACATGACCGTATGAAGCGCTTGCTGTTAATTGATGGCCATTCCATGGCCTATCGAGCATTCTTTGCGCTTCCGGTAGATGCTTTCACTACCGCATCAGGGCAGCACACTAATGCGGTTTACGGCTTTTCAAATATGTTGATGAGCTTAATCAAAGAAGAGAAACCAACTCACATCGCAGTGGCGTTCGATGTATCTCGCAAGACATTTAGAACTGCCAAATTTCCCGAATACAAAGCGACTCGTAGCGCCACACCTGATGAATTTCGAACCCAAATTCCTTTAATACATGAAGTTCTTAAAGCCATGAATATCAATGAATATTCATTGGAGGGTTTTGAAGCCGATGACCTTCTTGCCACAATCTCAAAACAAGCAGTCAAAGAAGGTTTTGAAGTTCTGATCTGCACCGGGGACAGAGATAGCTTTCAATTAGTAACTAAAGAGATCACTGTCCTTTATCCAAAGAAAGGCGTCTCTGAAATGGCCCGCATGACGCCAGAAGCAGTTTTAGAAAAATATGGATTAACTCCAGAGCAGTATCCAGATTTTGCAGCGCTGCGCGGAGACCCAAGCGATAACTTGCCTTCGATTCCTGGCGTTGGTGAAAAGACTGCGGCAAAATGGATTGTGGAATATGGATCTCTTTCCAACTTGGTTAAAAGAATTGATGAAGTAGGCGGCAAAGTAGGGGATTCGCTCCGCGCAAATATTAATTCGGTTCTGCTAAATCATGAACTTACCCACCTTTTATCTGACGTATCTATCGACTACAAAATAAATGATTTGGCTTGGCAAGATTTTGATACCGATGCGCTGCGCGCCATCTTTTCAAAACTAGAATTCCGTTCGTTGCTCGCTAAATTGCCTGGCAAAGTTGAGAGCGCACCGGTTGCAGTTGATGTGACGTTTTCAACCCCAGAAGAAGTCAATGCTAAATTAGAGAAATTCAACGGCACAATTGGATTCTTATTTGAGTTACTAGATGAGCGTTTGAGTTCCTATGCAGTTGCACTTAGCCCTAGTGAGGTTTATTTAGTCAACTCAGATGAAATTGGACCTTGGTTAGCCAATGAGAAAAAAAAAAAAAT
>CAZUOG010000057.1:0-6894 GCA_964622225.1 uncultured Actinomycetes bacterium
AGACCTTACCTCGTTAGCAGTGAGGCGCACTCGACCGGGCTATGCGACGTCTCCAGTGAGGGAAGTTTAGCGCAGGGTGGTTCGAGCAAAACCACCAAACTTCACGCTTAAGTTAGCTTTTCATACTAAGTATGCTTGGTAGATGCGCGAAAGAATGGAACAGGTAACCAAGAGAATTCATGATGTTCCGACCCCGGACAATTTCTCAAATTTCATGAACTCTAATTGGGCCAATATTCCTTTAACCGACCTCGGACCAGCTCCCGCTGCTGAGCTTTGCAAAGGCCGTCGAAAAGTACTGAGCGAAGCCTTTAAAGGTATTCGTGTAATCATTCCTTCGGGCGAAGATAAAGTTCGTAGTAACGATACATATTATTTATATCGACCTAATTCTGAATATGTTTATTACACGGGAGTACAAGGCGTCGAGGCCAATCCCGATGCTTGTCTGATTCTTGAACCTAATGGTGACTCGCATGATGCAATACTTTTTATCATGCCTCGATCTACAAGAGACACAGATGCTTTTTATAGAGATGCTCGTTATGGTGAACTTTGGGTTGGTCGCCGTTTTACAACAGATGAAGCAGCAGCTCGCTATCTAATCCCGACAAGAAGTGTTTCAGAATTGGAAGATTTCCTTTCCAATAAGCGTCCTTCTGCAATCATTAGAGAAGAAGATCCAAAACTTGACGCATTAGTTGAAAAATCTGAAAAAGACAGTGAATTAAAAGTATTCACATCTGAACAGAGATTAATCAAAGACTCTTACGAAATTGATCAGTTACAGAAATCTGTCGATGCATCTATTAAGGGTTTTGAAGATGTAGTTCGCAATTTGAAGAAAGCAATCTCAAGTAATCGCGGCGAAAGAGTTGTTGAAGGCACTTTCTATGCAAGAGCAAGATTAGAAGGTAATGGTCTGGGCTATAACACCATTGCTGCAGCCGGTAAGCATGCTTGCCATTTGCACTGGGAACGAAACGACGGCCCGCTAAATGATGGTGAATTACTGCTATTAGACGCTGGTGTTGAACTAGATAGTTTTTATACTGCTGACGTAACTCGCACGTTACCAATTAATGGAAAGTTCACGGAAGCGCAAAGATCTTTATACACACTTGCTCTTCGCGCGCAGCAGGCAGGTATTGACGCAGTAAAACCTGGCGCCACTTTTGCAGAAATTAACAAAGCTTGTTTTGAAGTATTAGCAAAAGGAATCATGGATTTAGGTGTATTGAAATGCACTCTCGAAGAAGCTATGGCGCCAGAAAACACTTTCTACCGCCGCTGGACTCTTCATGGAGTAAGCCACATGCTGGGTCTTGATGTGCACGACTGTGCTGCTGCGCGAAAAGAAAATTATGTGGGTCCGGTGAAACCAGGAATGGTTTTGACTGTTGAGCCAGGTTTCTATATTCAGCCTGATGATGAAATGTTTGCACCAGAATTCAGAGGAATTGGAATTCGAATTGAAGACGATGTTCTAGTCACTGAAACAGGATGCATCAATTTAAGCGCTGCGCTACCGCGCGATCCTGATGAAGTTGAAAAGTGGATTGCTCGAATTATTGCTGGCTAAATCAAAGCGGTTGTAATTGCAATTAAAGAAATTGCGCTCCAAAAATACAGAGTCAATTTCTTCTCAAAGTATCCGCTTGATTTAATAAGAAAAGTTAGCGACATTAATACTAAGCCTGTAACAACGCCCATAAGGCTTTTTGTAAAATTTCCCGCATCGCCATTGCGATAAACCATATTAATTAATGAAATTGCTAGCTGGGTGTAAGCCAGCATTCGATAGTTTGAAATTTTCATAAATAAGAGATGTTTAGTGGCTGGTTACTCGCCAGCCACTAAACATCAGTCTATTAATGGCCCGCTGGCATTCCTTCAGCAAGTGATTTCATGCGTGCAATCTTGTAAATGGTTAGACCAAATACGCACTTTGCAAGCACGTCTGCAATTGTGTAGCCGACTTGTCTGTATGTAAACAAGGATGCTGCTTCTGTTGCTGATGGGTTTGTAATGAAAACAGGAATCAAGTATGAAATTGGGTAGACCAACCAGGTACCGATCAAAAGTAAGCGTAGATTGCCTACAGTTTGTGCGACACCATCTGGTTGTCTATCTAAGGACTTGCTTAATTCTCCAAAGAGTACATAAAGAATGTACAAGAATGGAATCATTGATAGCACGAAATACATCATCTTTGTACTGTTAGAAGTTGAAATTTCTCCAGGATAACCAAGGATGATCATCGCTGCAGAAGCAACAACTAAACGAGTTGTAAGTGACTTTGCTGCTTCTTTTGCAAGCGCAAGTACAGCAATAGTTTCTACTAAAAGTAGAGGAACAGTAAGAATCCAGTCAACATATCGGTATGCCTCATTGAATGAACCCTGAGATGTTCCGATTGAGACTGCATTTTTCATTGAAGAATGCTCAAATGAATTGAAAATTCTCCAGTAGTGGTATCCCGCAATAAATGTCACCATTGATGACATCACTAGCGCCATTCGATATTTAGCTAACACATGGTTCTGTGCAACCAAGGTGTACACAGTGCACGCAAGCATTGAAATTAGACCAAATGAAAACATATTGAACAATGAACTCCATTGGCCATTAGATAGTTGAAGCATTTATCCCCTCCGCGAGAGAGTGGCAAAAGAACCGGTTTCTTTAATTGCCACACTCTTAGTGTGAGGGGTGGCACTCAGATTAACTAGGGCATAATGCGAAGATTTCGCAGAAATATTCGGCTATCTCCGACAAATCGGACATTTATACGTCTATCCGCGCCAAGAGCTATTTAGCGGGCGACCTTCTGCATATCCAGATGCAGATTGGACTCCAACTACAGCCCGATCAGCAAACTCTTCAAGTGTCTTAGCGCCTGCGTAAGTGCAAGAGCTGCGAAGACCAGCGATGATCTCATCGATTAAATCTTCAACGCCAGGACGAGCTGGATCTAAGAACATCTTTGATGAAGAAATTCCTTCTTCGAATAACGCTTTGCGTGCGCGATCAAATGCATCTTCTGCAGTTGTACGTGCATTAACTGCGCGCTTTGATGCCATACCGAAAGATTCTTTGTAAATACGGCCACTTGGATCGCTCTTTAAATCTCCAGGAGATTCATAAGTACCAGCAAACCAAGAACCAATCATTACTTGGGATGCACCAGCTGCAAGCGCTAATGCAACGTCACGAGGATGGCGAACTCCTCCATCTGCCCAAACTGATTTACCAAGTTTCTTCGCTTCAGCTGCACATTCAAGAACTGCAGAGAATTGTGGGCGACCTACACCAGTTTGCATACGAGTAGTGCACATAGCACCTGGGCCAACACCAACTTTGATGATATCTGCGCCTGCGGCGACTAAATCGCGTACGCCTTCAGCGGTTACTACGTTACCTGCAACAAGAGGAACGCCAAGATTCAGTGCTTTGATTGCTTCAAGAGCTTCAATCATCTTCTTCTGATGTCCGTGAGCTGTATCAACCACAATTACATCGGCGCCAGCTTCAACAAGTTTTGCAGCCTTTTGTGCCACATCACCGTTGATTCCAACTGCAGTTGCAATTAAGAGCTTTCCGCTCTTATCGACTGCTGGTGTATATAAAGTCGCGCGAAGAGCACCTGTTTTCGTAATGATTCCAACCAATTCACCACTCTTGCTAACAACTGGAGCAAGGGTACGACGGTTTTCATTTAAGAAATCAAATGCCTCATGTGGATTTAATGAATCCGACATGGTTGTGAGTTCTTTACTCATAACTTGGCTTAATTGAGTAAATCGATCTACATTATTTAAATCATCTTCAGTAACAATTCCAACTGGCTTGTTGTTCTCAACAACCACAATTGCACCGTGTGCGCGCTTATGAATCAGCGATGCTGCATCTGCAACTGTTTGGGTCGGAGATAAAGTAATTGGAGTGTCAAAGAATGTGTGGCGACTCTTAACGTAAGAAATTACATCTTTGACAACAATAAAAGGAATATCTTGTGGAATAACTACTAATCCACCGCGACGAGCAACAGTCTCTGCCATACGTCGACCTGCAATTGCAGTCATATTGGCAACAACTAAAGGAATTGTGGTTCCGGTGTTATCGCTGGTTCGAAGATCAACTTCCATACGACTAGAAATCTCCGATTTGCTCGGAGCCATGAATACGTCGTCGTAAGTAAGGTCAAAAGTGGGTTGAGTTATAAATCGCACGTAGCGGTACTTTACGCGTTACGAAAGTGAATGCCCAAATTTGAAAGCTAACACGCCCAAAATCAGAGATCCCAAGAGGTTTATTAGGCTCGATTTATAGGCACGATTCTGAATTCCTAAAAAGACATCCACTATGAATGTAGACCAAGTGGTGAGCGCGCCACAGAAACCAACCACAAAATAATTCATATGGTTTGCGTATAAACCAATTACAAATGCGCCAGAGATATTTACTATAAAGATACCTAAAGGGAATTTGTATTGCGGGCGGAATTTGTTATCAATCCAAAAACGAATAGGTGCACCGAGCGCTGCGCCAATAGAGAAAATCAATACATTCATGATCTACTCCGAGCTAGCGGAATCACAAATGAAATTACTAGAAAGCTTAAGAATATATTCTCTAAAATATACGAAAAACCATATTCATTGCTTAATAGCATCACTGATGAAAAAGTTGTTAAGCCACCACAAAAACCTGGCAACACAAAATGTCTTAAGTTTACGTTTTTGTTTTTAACGAAATAGACCACTGCAAAACCAGCAACAGCTACACCTATTTGATTGGCAAGTAAAACGCCGGTCTTATCTGAACCAAAGAGTTCATTCAGAATGTATCTAAAAAGTGAACCAACTACGCCGCCTGCGGCAACCCAAATCATGGGAGTGCGCTACGAAGAACTTTTCCGAGAATACTTGTTACAAAACTGATAATTACAGAAGCCAAAATTGCAGACCAGAAATTATCGATTGTTAACTTATCGCTCCAACGTGCAGTTAGTTGCAACATCGCTGCATTGATAATTACTAAAAACAACCCAAATGAAAGAAAAGTTATTGGCAGCGTTACCAGTTTGATTAACCCGCCAAGAAGCGCATTGATCAGACCAAATAAAAGAGCAACCCAAAGATAAGTCTTAACTCCGCCATCAACATGGATACCAGTAATTAATGAGGTAGCAACCCAGAACGAAATCGCGAGCGCCGACCAACGTACAAGTAACTTCATAAAGAGAAGTTTAGTTCTGCTTGATGTCGTCGCGCTTTAGAATCTTCGAGCCGAGCCAACGAATTGGGTCGTACTTCATGTCGACTACGCGCTCTTTTAGTGGAATCAACGCGTTGTCAGTGATCTTGATGTGCTCTGGGCAAACTTCAGTACAGCACTTGGTGATGTTGCAGAAGCCCAAACCATGTTGCTCTTGCGCCAAATCTTTGCGATCACGGCGCTGATCAAGTGGGTGCATATCTAGTTCAGCCATGCGCATCAAGAAACGTGGACCCGCGAATGATTTCTTATTCTCTTCGTGGTCACGAATTACGTGGCAAACGTTCTGACACATGTAGCACTCGATGCACTTACGGAATTCCTGAGAACGCTCAACATCCACCTGTGCCATGCGGAAATCGCCAGGCTTTGAATCTGCAGGAGGTGTGAATGATGGAATTTCGCGAGCCTTTTCATAATTAAATGAAACATCTGTAACCAAGTCACGAATTACTGGGAATGCACGAAGTGGTGTAATGGTCACGGTCTCTTCGTCTTTAAATGTATTCATACGAGTCATACATGCAAGACGTGGCTTACCGTTGATTTCCATCGAACAAGATCCGCACTTACCAGCTTTGCAATTCCAGCGAACTGCTAGATCGCCCATCTGTGTTGCTTGGATGCGGTGAATTACATCGAGAACAACTTCGCCCTCGTTAACTTCAACCTGTACATCCTTTAAGCCACCGTCGTTCTTATCTCCGCGCCATAGGCGGAAATTCATAATGCGGCTCACTTTGCACCTCCATATGAATTTAACTCTTCTTCAGTTAGGTACTTCTTTAACTCTTCTTTATCAAACAGTCCTGCAAGTTCTGCCGGAATTGCTGGAAGCGCTTGCTTTACAACAGTCATTGAATTGCCGTCCCAAGTAGTAATTGAATTTACTTGGCGCCAATTTGGATCCATCTTTGGAAAATCTTCACGAGTGTGTCCACCGCGTGATTCTTCGCGCTGCAGCGCACAACGTGCAATTGCTTCAGATACCAACAACATATTGTCGAGATCTAAAGCTAAATGGAAGCCTGGGTTGAAATTCTTTCCACCTTCAGCTTTTGCATTAGTCGCACGCTTACGAAGTTCGGCAATCTTTGTTACTGATTCTTCTAATTCATGCTTGATACGAATAATTCCAACTAAGTCATTAGTTGTTTGTTGTAACTCTGCATGAATGGTGTATGGGTTCTCGCCATTTGCATTCTTAAATGGAGCATTTAAGAAATCTGATGCTTTTTGAATTGACGCATCTGATGGTGGGTTTGCACCGTTTGATTTAACGTAAGCAGAAGCACCGTCTCCTGCGCGGCGACCGAATACCAATAGATCAGAAAGTGAATTTCCGCCCAAACGATTTGATCCGTGCAAACCTGCAGCAACTTCACCAGCAGCAAATAGCCCTGGAACACCGATTGCCTCACCGGTATCTGGATCAACATCAATGCCGCCCATTACATAGTGGCAAGTTGGACCAACTTCCATTGGTTCCTTAGTGATATCAACGCCAGCTAATTCATAGAACTGGTGCCACATTGAAGGCAAACGACGCTTAATTTCTTCTGCTGGAAGACGTGTTGAAACATCAAGATAAACACCACCGTGAGGAGTGCCGCG
>CAZUOG010000058.1:0-5887 GCA_964622225.1 uncultured Actinomycetes bacterium
CCTTATTACCCATTGGGTAAGCGACTAGGCCCTTCTTCTTTGTTGCTTCCATAACTTTCATTAGGTCATCCCATGTAGCAATGTTCTCTGGATCTTGTCCGATTGCTTGCATGGTTGACTTGCGGTAGTGAAGACCCCATGGATAGTAAGTTGTAGGAATGATGTATTGCTTGCTATCTTTTGGATTTGTTGCACCCTGCTTAACCGCATCAGTTAACTGGCTGCCGAGGTTCTTGATATTTGCAGATACATCGTGGAATAGACCCTGTGATGCGTAGAAGTTTGTACGCCATCCAGCCATCCAGCCGAATACATCGTCAGGAGTTCCCTGTAGGTATTGTGAAATACCGTTCTGGAATGGATCTGATTCAACAGCTTGCTGTGTAACTTTAACGCCAGTCTTCTTGGTGTATGCAGCATTAACTGCTGTTGCAATATCTACACCTGACTTCGCAGTACCACGTACTGTGAATTTAACTGGGTCAGTATTTTTTCCGCCACAGCTTGAAAGTAGTGATGCACCGGCCGCTAAACCGACGCCACCAACAGCTGCGCCTTTGAGAACGGAACGACGTGAGACGTTCTTATCTTCGTTCGTCATTGAACTTCCTTTTCTACTAGCAACTTCGATCGATTGAGTTAAAACTAGTGGTGTGAAAATACGCCTATTTATGCGGGATTACTAGGGACTTTGCGAATAATTTGCAGGAATTTATAGGGAAGTTAATTTGAGAATCAGGCCCTGCTCAGGTCGCAAAACCGGTATTTCTAAGCCTAAATTCGCTAATAAATCACCTTTGGCTTCGATCTTTGGCCACCATTGTGGAGCGCGCTTTTGAAGGAAGTCATGGCTAGAGATTTCTTCGGCCACTTCGACCCGATATGTCCGATTTGGATCAAGGCCGCCAAGCTGCGCAACTAGCGGCACAAAACCGTCGGCTGATTGCAACTGCATGTATGTGTAAATCGCTTCAGACTTATCTTGAGAAATGGTGCCGTATAAATATGCGTTGCCATTAACGGTATCACTGCGGAATGTATTTCCCGAATGCAAAGTCGCGCGATGTTTCTTATAGAACTCGATGTATTTAATCAACATGGCAATTTCGGCATCGGTTGCTTCTGTGATGTCCCATTCAATTCCAGCATTGCCGAAGAGCGCATTGCAAATGCGGAAAGAAATATCTGCGGTGCGATGTGTTTGATGACCATATGTAGGTCCAACGTGTGTACCTAACATTTCAGGTGGAATCACCATTGCAGTCCAACGCTGAATGTATTGACGCTCTAGCGGATCATTTTGATCTGAAGTCCAGAAACGATCTACGTGATCAATCATTCCTAAATCAATACGACCGCCACCAGATGCGCAGCTTTCAATTTCAAGTCCTGGGTTGCGCTTTTTTAATTCATCAAACAAATTGTAAATTGCTTGCGTTTGTTTGCGAACCACTGCGCGACCACCGCTGATTGGATCTGTTAACCAACGATTGTGATCCCATTTGATGTAAGAAATTTTGCAAGACTTTAAAACTGCATCAACCTGTTCTAACACATATGAATAAGCCGCAGGATTAGTTAAATCAATGACTTGTTGAGTGCGACCTTCAATTGGAATGCGTCCGCTCTCTTGCAAAATCCAATCCGGGTGGGCACGGTATGCATCAGAATCAATTTGAATCATTTCGCCTTCAAACCAGAGGCCAAATTCCATACCTTTTGAATTGATCAATTCTGCCAATGGTTTTAAGCCATTTGGCCAGACATCTTTGCTAATTACCCAATCGCCTAAACCTTGTTTGTCGTTGCGACGAGCGCCAAACCAACCATCATCTAAAACCACACGTTCTACGCCGATTTCTGCCGCCTTTTCGACCATCGCAGAGAGCTTTTCAAAGTTGTGATCGAAGTAAACCGCTTCCCACATATTTAATGTAAGTGGGCGAGGGCGCTTCGGATGGATAGAGCGAGCACGTATATGCGCGTAATGCGCGTTGGTAATTCCATCTAAACCAGAATTTGAATAAGCCGCAATTACTGCAGGCGCTTCATAACTTTCACCTTTTGCCAGAATAACTTCACCAGGTAACAAATATTCTCAAGCACCAATTGATTTACTGCGATCAATTAATTTTTCAATGTGGTGAATATTGTTGCCACTCCAAGCAACACCCATTGACCACGCTTCACCTTGGCTGAAATTTGTAGCTTTGGTTAACGCTATTTGAGTAATGGTGTAATCGTGTCCGCTTCGACCTTCGAAACCTTCTCGACTGGTTAATCCGAAACCAATTTCCCGACGTTGCGGTTGACGCTCTTTTGTCCAATGTCCATAAAAATCTAAAATTTCATCTGCTTGTGGTGCAAGTGGCAACCAATTTAATAAATGTTCTAACGTGTAATCACCATCTGCAATATTGGTAAGTTTCGAATTAATTTTCAAAATTCCATGTGCATCAAGTGTGTACTTAATAGAAATTTCCAAACCAGCGGTTTTATCTTCTAAGGTAATTGTGGCTTGATCTGATTTTGCTTCAACATTCTTGCAAACAAACCAGTTAGCCACTGATTTACCGCTGCGATGGCCGCGAAGTGCTGGATGGCCAATCCAGCCGCGTGAATGTTCGCGCAGAATTAAATTGCCTGGGCTTACATCAAGTGCGCCCTGCATAACCGCGCGACCAGTAATTGCAAGCGATTTTTCATTTAATTCACTTAAGGCTGCGCCCCAATGGACGATTTCAAAAGTGTCATCAACTTGGCGTAGAACTAGGGAAGTTCCGCCGTTTTTTAGATGTACCAGCACTGAAACATTCTAGGGATTGCTTTGTTATTGCAAAATAACCTTTAGGCTTATTCCATGGCTACTTTTCCGAATAATTTCATCTGGGGCGCAGCAACATCTTCTTATCAAATTGAAGGTGCAGCGAATGAAGATGGGCGAGGACCATCAATTTGGGACACTTTCAGTAAAACCCCTGGGAAAGTTGCGAGAGGCGAATCCGGTGATGTGGCTAATGATCATTACCATCGCTATCCAGAAGATATTGCCTTAATGAAAGAACTTGGCTTGCAAAGTTACAGATTTTCATTTGCTTGGCCGCGTATGTTTCCAAATGGAGATTCAGTTCGCGAAGAACGCGGGTTTGATTTCTACGATCGTTTAATTGATAAATTGCTTGAAGCTAAAATCGAACCATTAGCTACTTTGTATCACTGGGATTTACCACAAGCGCTACAAGATAAAGGTGGATGGGTAAATCGAGACATTATTAAGTATTTTGCAGATTATTCAACTGCAGTTGTTGAGAGATTTGGTGATCGAGTTAAGAAATTTTCTCCAATCAATGAACCATGGGTTGTTTCTTGGCTTGGATACGGCATCGGCATTCACGCACCAGGAATAATTAATCGTAGATCTGCTTTTGCAGCTGCGCATCACACTGTTATTGCGCATGCAGCTTCTACTAATGCAATGCGTGCTGTTAGAAATGACATTTTGACCGGCCCAGTATTGAATCAGGCAAGACATGTTGCTGATGATTTAAGTGACCCGGTTCAAGCGCATGCAGCGGATATTGGCGATGCACATCAGAATCGCTTCTGGATGGATGCATTTATGAAGGGCTCCTATCCTCAAGTTTTACTCGATAATTACGGTGATGAACTTTCTTCTGTAATTAAAGATGGTGACATGGATTTAGCCCAAGTAAAAAACGATTTCATTGGAATTAACTACTATTTTGATAACCGAATTGGTAAATCTCTAGGTGGAAAACCAGAATGGCACTCAATTTCAGGAATGTTCGAACTCGAAATTGATGAAACACCACGCGGTCCATTAACTGATATGGGATGGCCACTAACGCCAAATGGTTTAGAAGATTTATTGGTTAGATGGCATAAAGAATATGGTTCAAAATTGCCTGATCTTTACATCACCGAAAATGGTGCAGCATACGACGAAGGTCCTGATGCAAATGGAGTCGTAAATGATCAGAGAAGAATTGATTACTTACAAACTCACTTAAAGGCCGTTTCAAATGCTATTGCGCAAGGTTCTCCAGTAAAGGGTTACTACCAATGGTCACTCATGGATAACTTTGAATGGGCGCTAGGTTATGAGAAGCGTTTCGGAATCGTTTATGTTGATTTTGATACTCAAAAGCGCACAATAAAAGAGAGTGCGAAGTGGTATTCCAACGTTATAAAAAATAACGGCTCTGGAATTTAATTACTTAACTGAACCTGCAAGCAAGCCGCGTACGAAGTACTTCTGTAAAGAGAAGAACACAACCAGCGGAAGCGCAATTGTTATGAATGCACCTGCAGATAGTTGTGTATAACCAGATCCGTATTGACCAACTAACGAAGCAAGTTTGCTATTTAGCGGCGCAACTTCTTCTGTGCCAGAAGCAAAAGTAAGCGCAACCAATAAGTCATTCCAAACCCATAAGAATTGGAAGATTGCCATCGATGCAATTCCAGGAATAGCAAGCGGCAGCACAATACGACGGAAAACCATAAAGTGGTTTGCGCCATCTACGTGAGCAGCTTCCATCAATTCGCGAGGCAAACCTGCAATGAAATTGTGGAGTAAATAAATCGCAAGTGGTAACGCGAACATTGTGTGAGGCAACCAGATTCCTGCAAATTTTCCAGCAATACCTAAAGCTGGGAAAATAGGGATTGATCCGATATGCGCTCCACCGGTGAAAAGCAAAAGCAATGGAATTAAGGCCATTTGTAGCGGCACAATCTGTAACGCGAAAATAGTAAAGAAAATAGTGTCGCTTCCGCGGAATCTAATCCACGCAAGCGCATATGCCGCCATTGTTGCAATCACAATTGGGAAAATTGTTGCCGGCAAAGTAATAACTATTGAATTAATAAAATATGGAAGCACGCCTGTACTTAGAGATTCTGTGCCATCACCCAAGAAAACGTTCTTATAGTTAGCCAGAGTGAAATTCGGATGAATTAATGAAACCCACCAAGCTTCTCCAAGAATGTTTTTATTTGTCTTAAATGAAGTTACAAATAAACCAAGAGTTGGAATCGTCCAAATTACAGTGATAACCCAAACTACAGTGGTTGCGATTTTGCTTGAAAAGATTTTACGACCAGGAGTGTGCGCAGCTATTTTCTCAGCCATTAGTGAGTACGCTCCTTCTTTAGTGATCGAATGTTGTAGATCAGAATCGGAGTCACTAACAAGAAGAGCACTACTGAAAGTGCTGATCCTTTTCCTTGATCAAATTGAACGAAGGTACGAGAATACATTTCGTTAGCGAGCACGTTGGTGCTGAAATTTCCACCGGTCATTGTGCGAACTATGTCAAAGACCTTTAGCGCTCCAACTACGCCTGTAGCAAGCACAACGATAAACGTTCCTTTTACCATCGGGAATGTAATGTTTCTAAATAAACGCCAGCCATGTGCACCATCCAGCGCCGATGCTTCAACGATATCGGATGGGACACCTTTGATAGCAGCTGACAAGATAACCATGCCGAAGCCCATTTGAGTCCATACATAAATAATCATTAATAGAAATGTGTTTAATGGCTTTGAAAGCATCCAATCTTTTGGCGTAAAACCTAAGAAATTTACAACTGAACTCAGCAAACCAATCTGAACCTCACCTGGTTTACGATATTCATATACAAATTTAAAAATAATTGATGCACCGACGAATGAGATGGCCATAGGCATAAAAAGAAGAGATTTTGGGATTGATTCATGTTTTATTCGATCCAGCATAACCGCAAGCAGTAGGCCAAGTGCAGCGGTAAAAAGCGGAACAACCACAACCCACAAGATTGTGTTAACCATGATTACTTTTACATTTGGATCAGCAATCATCCAACGATAATTTGCTAAACCA
>CAZUOG010000058.1:6030-6860 GCA_964622225.1 uncultured Actinomycetes bacterium
CCAGCCATTTGAATCTGGATTCATAAAGCTAAAGAGAATTGTTCTAACACCAGGGATTACAAGTCCAGCAAGTAGTAAAAGAAGCGCAGGTCCTAAGAAAATTAATATTGCTATTGGACGAGATTTTTTACCATTTGCACGACCGGCAATTGCGAATAGTGCACCTAAAACAATAAAGAAGATTGCGATTGAAGATAACACAGAGGCGAATTTTGGGAGATTTGCACTAAGAAACTCTGACATTTTCGTGTTTCACCTTTCTGTGTGATTTGAATTCTAAGACTGAAGGAGGCCTCCCGTAAAGGAAGCCTCCTTCGTCACTCTTGTTAGAGATTAATTAGCTTGCTGGCCAAGCTGCATCAATTGCTTTCACAACATCTGCAATGGACTTGCCTTCACCGAACCATGCGGTGAATTCTTTCCATTCTGCGCCTGCACCAACAGCTGCTGGCATTAGGTCAGAAGCATCGAATCCAAATGTTGATTTTGGATTAGCAAGGTAAGTTGCAGCCAACTTATCTACAGGATCCTTATATGCAGCTAGAGGTACACCTGAGTTAGCTGAGATCCAGTGATCAAGCTGAACGCGTGATGTAGCGAATGTAGCTGAAGATAGGTATGCCTGAACTGCGGCAACTTCTGGACGCTTTGAGAAAGCAGCTGTGAATTCGCCGCCACCAACAACAGGAACAGTTACATTTGGATTTGTTGCAGGTAGGTAGAACGCAAATGCATCACCTGTTGGTGAGATTGTTGCGCCTGTTTCAGCAATGAGGTTTCCGTAGAAAGAAGCCTGCTGAAGCATCATGCACTTGCCATCAGGAATTCCC
>CAZUOG010000059.1:0-6756 GCA_964622225.1 uncultured Actinomycetes bacterium
AATAAATCAGACACCGACGCAATCTTTTTGATCTCTAAATCCAAATTATTGAGATCCGCATTGAGAATACTTGGCGTGATACGAACTTCGTTCATGGTTTATTATCTCTTACGGTAAAGAGCTAAGAACATAGCGTCAGTGCCGTGTCTATGTGGCCAAAGCTGCATATAACCATTAACCGTTGCTTCTTTTAAGTTGCTTGGTAAATATTCAGAGATATCAATCTTTTCGACAGGCAATTTCTTTTCGATTGATGCACATTGCGCGCGAGTCTCAGCCATATGCGGTGAGCAAGTTGCGTAGCCAAGTACGCCACCAGTTGGAAGCAATTCAACTGCATGGGAAATCAATTCGAATTGCAATTTGGTTAAGACTGACAAATCATTAGGCGTTCTACGCCATCTAACCTCTGGTCTACGGCGGAGAGCGCCAAGGCCAGTACACGGGACATCTGCGAGGATTGCATCAACAGCTATTTGGATTTCACGACCATCGCTGACTAAAACGGCAGTACCTTCTTTAACCACCTGGCGGACTAAATTCGCTCTTGTTTCCGAAATTTCATTAGCGATGAAATTGGCCGGAGCTAGATATGAAAGCAATGATGCTTTGCCACCAGGACCGGCACACAAATCGAGCCAACTTCTCTTTTCAGAAGCAGCCTTTGCAAATGCAATAGACAAAATCTGGGAGCCCTCATCTTGAATTCCAGCCCGACGTTCACGGATAGCGGCAATATCACTTGGAATTTCATCGATATGAACCGCATATGGTGAATATTTCCCCGGTACTCCGGAAAATTCAGAGGGTTCACTTCGCGTTGGCCATGCAACAAGTACTGGTTTTACTGGAGTGTTATTCGCCTGCAACAACTCCTTCAATTCGTCTACGTTTGAAATGAAATCTCGGTAACTATTGATAATCCATTCCGGATGGCTATATCTGATACTTAATGAATGAACGCTGTCATCTTGAACGTCATTTAAATGAGAATCGAGATCCGCTGCCGCTAACTTCCTCATAATGGCATTAACAAATGTGGCCTTAGATTCACCTGCAACCTGTCGAGCGAGGTTGACCGTGGCATCAACCGCGGCGTGAGTAGGTACTCGCATATCAAATAGCTGATAAGCACCAAGACGGATGCAATCAACAATTGCTGCATCTACTTCACTCCATGGCTTACTGCTAAATTTCGCTGCGATATAGTCATTTCGACCCAATTGTCTGATTGAGCCATAAACCAACTCAGTTATAAAGGCTTTATCTCGTTGGTCTAATCCACTGGTCTGTAACTTTTGAGGCAAAAGTAAATTGGAATAAGCGCCATTTCTAATCACTTCAGTGAAAATTTCGAACGCAATTTTTCGAGGCTTATCAGTTACAACTTTACGAAACGGTTTACTCAAAACGTTCCCCAAGTGTTGGTTTAAATCCATTTAACCAATCAGAAACGCTCATCTCTCGCTTTCCGGCTGGTATTACATGTAAGAGTTGAACTGATCCATCAGAACTTCCCACTTCGCCAGATTTGTTGAGTTCACCAATTGCTAATTTCGACGCGCCAACACGGGCATCTGAAATCTTAATGGGTGAATTGCGAATAGAGGTCGAGACTCCTGGATTAAAGGAAAATGCTTTAATCTTTCTAACGATTTCTTCAGATGTTAAATTCCAATCAATTACGCATTCAGATTTTTGAATTTTGCGCGCAATGGAAATATCACCTGATTGCGGCTTTGGCGATTCTCCCGCGATGATGAGAGGAAGCGCTTTTTCTACCGCTCCAACACCAATTGCTGCCAGAGAACCGAATAGTTCGCGAGATGAATAGCCGTAAGGCACTTGAAACTCTTCTTGTGTCCAAATCGGGCCGGTATCCATTCCCGAATCCATTTGAAAGACTGTAACTCCAGTTACCTTGTCCCCAGCTTCAATAGCACGCTGAACCGGAGCTGCGCCTCTCCATTTAGGCAAAAGAGAGAAATGTAGATTGATGCCGCCAAACTTAGGAAGACTTAAAGTTGCCGCACTAAGTAATCTCCCATATCCAATCGTTATCAGTAGATCTTGTTCTTTCAGAATACTTTGAAAATCGCTTTCGCTTTCAGGCTTTAACACATCGGGAAAAGCAAGTGAGACATCTGACGCCTTTAATTGCTTGCCTCTACCTGATGGTCTATCTGGTTGGGTTACCAGAGTTACTTCGTGGATTAATTTGAGTTTCTTGATAGTTGGTATCGCTACATTAGGTGTAGCCGCTACAACTATCTTCACTAATTACCTCTACCAAAAGTTGAATGTGGCGAAACTTTAATAATTGGATCCTGCCCAGTAGAAGCAGCAACTCCAAACCATTCAGATTCACGAATCTCTTTCATCGCGGCTTTGCGATCTTCTTCAGATAATCGATCTATGAATAGCACACCGTCTAAATGGTCAGTTTCATGCTGGAGTGCGCGAGCCAAGAATTCAGTTCCTTCGATCACTACTGGATCCCCATACATGTTAAATCCCTTGGCCACGGCACGAAGAGCTCTTGGTGTGTTGTATCGAAGTTCCGGAAATGAAAGACAACCTTCTTCGCCATCTTGCAACTCTTCTGATAAATCAAGCGACGGATTGACAAGATGACCCACTTCATCATCAACGTCCCAAGCAAATACCCTGAGTGGAACACCAATTTGTGGGGCTGCAAGACCTGCTCCAGGCGCATCCTGCATAGTGTCAATTAAATCTTTAACTAATTTGCGTAACTCTTTATCAAAAGTGGTCACCGGAGCCGCAGGTGAAGTTAATACTGGATCACCAAATAGACGTATCGGCTGAATAGACATGGTGCACATTCTATCCGAGTAAATATGGATCTATACGCAACTTAAGCAGCTTCTTACCGCTCATCGAACGTCTTCTTTGAAATTCATGTACAAAAGAGAGAAACTCATTGGAATTTTTTAAATCAAAGAATATGGAGACAACTCCATTATCTAGATTATGAATTCTCACTTCAGGTAAGCGTTTATCTCTAATGGCGGATAAGAATCCCGAATAAATACGTTCTGATTCATCAGATTTAATGAGTGCGTGCCTTGATGTTGGAGGTAATTTTGCTTCAGCTAACTCATTTAAAGTCCGATTCAATAGCGGCATTGGATTCCATTTAATCAATGCATTTACGACTGGATGTTCAGGTCTCTCGACTATCATTATCGAACCGTGCGAATATGCAGCATGCTTAAATAGCGTTGATAAGTAACGCTCTTCGCTTCTTAAGTCAGCACCTAAATTGATTCCTTCCAATACCAAAACTGACGAATATTGAAAATCAGGCGCCGCGCCTGCAGTTGCCAAAACAATTGAGCGTTTTGGAATTGTACCTTCTATGCTCTTTTCGGCCGTGGCAATATGAATCTCAGTATTTGGGAAGGTGCTACCGAATTCCTCTGCAATTCTTTCAATACCACGACCAACCAAATAGATTCGATCCTTGTTGCAAAAACTGCATTTCCAATCGGGAAATTTTTTTGAACAAATTACACATTCTGGATTTGCGGTTTTGCTTTGTTTACTTAATTTTCCACCACAATCACAATGGGCGATATTTCTACATGAAGCGCAACTAATCGCCATTCCATAACCTTTAGCAGGCGCTAAAACCAGAACCGGTCCTGAACTCAAAGCGCTTTTAAACTCTTTGATCAATGTAGAGGGGATTAATTCACCTAGCTGAGAAGGGCGGGCTAAAACCTTTGTTTTGCTATTCGACTTCTTGAATTCTAAATATCCGTTGCCAATTAATCTTGCCATCTCAAGAGAGGGTGAATATCCGACAAATATTAAGTTCTCTTTCAAGATGTCGTTACGAAGTAACACCACGTCTCTACTGTTAAATCCTGGGCTTTTGATTTCATAGTGGTGTTCTGAATCTTCGCGTAGAACTATTACATTCGTATATAACTTGGGCGACAATGATCCACCACGCATTGCAACATCGTAATTCTTGTCTTGCAACGAATCTGCAATTCGAGCTTCTGGAACTATAACTAGTGTTTCGCCTTTGTTTGCTATCTTGGTAGCCAATTCATCAATCGCACTGGTTTCGCTGAGATTTACAGGTAATTGCATATAAATACGCTTACCGCTTCCAAAATCCGAACTTTTGGAATCCTCAAGGTTCCGATATTTAGATACGAATCGGAGTACATCAAAGATTGGCACTGCCCATCTATTTGCTACAGCTTGGTAAAACTTTAGATGCTCGACCGAAATTCTTGGACCTTTTGCGCCTCGAATGATCGGTTGGACTTTAGCTACAGAAGTTTTCGGACTGCGTTTAGCTATCAATCCCAAACAATTTCGTCCATTGAAGGGTACTGAAACCCAATCACCTACATCTAAATTGAATTTGGCAGGTAATGAGTAGTCGTATTCATAATCTAAATGATAAACGCCAGTATCTACCAGCACGGACAAATAGGGATTTTCATCCGTTAGCGCAACTTTGCCAACTCGCTCACTTTTTAACTTAAGTGGCGCTGCCATGGATTACTTAACGTTTGCTGCTAATTTACTTGCGCGATCGGTGCTCTCCCAAGTGAATTCAGGAAGTTCACGACCGAAATGGCCGTAAGCACTTGTCTTTGAGTAAATCGGGCGAAGTAAGTTTAAGTCTCTAATAATCGCAGCTGGACGAAGGTCGAATACTTCAAGAACTGCATCTTGAATCTTATTTACAGGAACTTTTTCGGTGCCAAAAGTTTCTACGAAAAGTCCGACTGGCTGAGCTTTTCCAATTGCATACGCAACTTGAACTTCGCAACGGTCCGCAAGACCTGCAGCTACCACGTTCTTTGCTACCCAACGCATTGCATAAGCAGCTGAACGGTCAACCTTGGAAGGATCTTTGCCACTAAATGCTCCGCCACCGTGACGCGCCATTCCACCATAAGTGTCAACAATAATCTTTCGTCCGGTTAAACCGGCATCTCCCATTGGTCCACCTACGACGAAGCGACCAGTTGGATTAATTAAAGTACGAAGATTGCTCTTAGGTAAATCAATCTTTGCTAGTACTGGATTAATTACATGCTCAATAACTTCAGGAGTTAACTTTTTAGCTACATCAATATCGGCATGGTGTTGGCTTGAGATAACCACAGTATCTAGAGCTACTGCCTTATCACCATCGTATTCAATGGTTACCTGAGTCTTTCCATCGGGACGTAGATAACCTAATTCCCCAGACTTTCGTACCTTAGAAAGTTGTTGCGCTAATTCATGCGCAAGCCAAATTGGAAGCGGCATCAATTCTTTGGTGTCATTACATGCATAACCAAACATCAGTCCTTGGTCACCAGCGCCTTGTAGGTCTAGTGGATCAGCTGATGATTGAACTCGTTCTTCGTAAGCATCATCAACACCCTGTGCAATATCAGGTGATTGTTGACCGATAGAAATTGAAACGCCACATGAATTACCATCAAAACCTTTGTCCGAAGAATCGTAACCAATTCCCAGAACCGTTTCGCGAACGATAGTGTTTACATCTGCATAACCATTTGTTGTTACTTCACCGGCAACGTGAACTTGACCTGTAGTAATCAAAGTTTCCACAGCAACACGACTTTTAGCATCTTGAGAGAGCAAGGAATCCAGAATCGCATCAGAGATCTGATCTGCAATTTTATCTGGGTGGCCTTCAGTTACTGATTCAGAGGTAAATAGACGCTTAGACATTGGGTGAGTTTAACCTTTCGGAGACCATATTCAGTAATCGAGTAGCTAGAGTCTTCTTGCTAGTTGCCTTAATTTCAACTTCGCCATTTCTATCAATCAAAAAACCTGAAGTCATATCCGAACCAAAAATGGTGCCATCTGCAATATCGTTGGCATAAATAATGTCCAGATTCTTGCTTTCCAATTTCCGCTTACCCTCTTGCAAGAGATTTGCACTTTCTTCAGCGGCAAAACCAACTAATAATTGAGTGGTTTTCACCTTAGCAATTTCGGCTAATAAATCAGGATTTTCAACAAGATCCAAATTCTTATAGTTGGCCTTTTTTACTTTTCCTTCTGTCGCTACAGGTCTGGCATCACTCACTGCTGCCGCCATTATTAAAACATCACAGCTCTTGAATTCAGCTGCTAGAGCGCTCTGCAAATCTAAGGTACTTTCTACATTAATAATTTTCATTCCAAACAAGTTATTGGTGTTCACATTCGCTGCAATCAGAGTTACTTGAGCTCCCCTAGCAAGTGCATTTTGTGCGATGTTGATACCTTGTTTGCCGCTGGAGCGATTACCGATATATCTAACGTCATCGATAGCTTCGCGTGTACCGCCAGTTGTGACTAGCACCTTCTTACCCACTAAATCTCGAGGTGTGGCGATTTCATTATTGAATACATCCAGAATCTCTGCAGTCTCAGGAAATCTACCGACGCCTGAATCTCCGCCTGTTAATTTACCTGAAGCTGGTTGCATCACAACAAAACCTAAATTTGATAATTTGGCGATATTGCTTTGCGTAACAGAGTTGAACCACATTTTTGGATGCATAGCTGGAACGACTAATTTCTTAGCATCGCTTGCTAAAACTGAATTTGTTAGTAGATCATCAGCGCGACCGGCGGCAAGACGTGCAATCAAGTCCGCAGTTGCTGGAGCGATGACAATGTAATCTGCCTTATCACCGAGCTTTACGTGATTGACTTTATCGACTGATTCCCAGACTTCGGAATTTACTGGACGGCCTG
>CAZUOG010000060.1:0-6725 GCA_964622225.1 uncultured Actinomycetes bacterium
AACCGGCGACCTACCGCTTAGGAGGCGGTTGCTCTATCCACTGAGCTACAGAGACAGGTAGACTGCACGCGTTAGTTTAATTAATAAATCGGAGTTGATTTACTCATGGGAATGAAAGCGCTGGTGATCGGCGCTGGCGGAGTTGGAAGAGCTATCGCCAACATTGCATCACGAAGGAAATTTATAACATCTATGGTCATTGCTGACCGTACTTTGGCGCGAGCCGAGGAAGCGGTTGTTCGTTTAAAAGACCCTCGATTCTCTGCTGCACAGGTAAATGCATCAGAACTTGAAGACGTTCGCGAATTAATTCGCAAGGCACAACCAGATGTTGTTATCAACGCAGTTGATCCTCGATACGTAATGCCGATTTTCTTGGCTTGCGAAATTGAAAACACTAACTACATCGACATGGCGATGTCTTTATCAAGACCTCATCCTCATTACCCATACACCGAAACCGGCGTGAAGTTAGGTGACGAACAATTTGCACGTGACTGGAACTGGGGCGAGCGAAAGATTTATGCACTAGTTGGCATGGGTATCGAACCAGGAATGTCAGATGTGTTTGCGAAATATGCATCGGATCATTTATTCAGCCGCATTGATTCAATGACAGTTCTTGACGGTTCTAACTTGGTAGTCGAAGGCTATGAATTTGCTCCATCGTTCTCTATCTGGACCACTATTGAAGAGTGTCTAAACCCACCTTTAGTGTGGGAAGACGGCAGAGGTTGGTTTACTACTGAACCATTTAGTGAACTTGAGATTTTTGATTTCCCTGAAGGAATCGGTCCGGTTGAATGTGTAAACGTAGAGCACGAAGAAGTTGTGCTAATTCCGCAGAAAGTTGACGCTAAGAAAGTTAACTTCAAGTATGGATTAGGTGCGCAATTTATTACCACACTTAAAACTATTCACATGCTTGGGTTGGATCGTAAAGAAAATGTGGACGTACAAGGTTTATCTGTTGCACCGCGCGATTTATTAGCAGCTTCACTTCCAGATCCAGCAACTCTTGGACACCGTATGCATGGCAAAACTTGTGCCGGCGTCTTAGTAAAAGGTCTTGATCAAGAAGGAAAGCCTTACGCTTGCTACATCTATAACGTAGTTGATAACGATTGGTCCATGCAGGAATATGGCGATCAAGCAGTTGTTTGGCAGACTGCAATTAATCCAGTGATTGCAATGGAATTAATCTCAAAAGGTCTCTGGAAGCCTGAAGGTGTAAATGGCCCAGAGTGGTTTGATCCAAAACCATTCTTAGATTTATTGCCTGAATATGGAACTAGTTGGACAATCAGAGATGAAAGCACTGAAGGAATTCAGATTTAAGGATCGATATTTGGAAAATTACGACATCGTAGTCATCGGATCCGGTTTTGGCGGATCCGTGGCTGCGCTTCGTTTAGCCGAAAAAGGCTACAAAGTATGCGTACTAGAAGCTGGCGCAAGATTTGAAGATAAAGATTTTCCAAAAACCTCTTGGCGTTTACGCAAATTCCTCTTCGCTCCTCGACTTGGTTTAAAAGGTATCCAAAGAATTCATAAATTGCCAGATGTTTTTGTGTTATGTGGCGCTGGCGTTGGTGGTGGATCTTTAGTTTATGCAAACACTCTTTACCAACCTGGAGATGAATATTTCAATGACCCACATTGGAATCAGATCACTGATTGGAAAGGCGAACTTGAACCTTGGTATGCAGTAGCTCGTCGCATGCTTGGAGTAATTAAGAATCCTTATTTTTCAAATAGCGATAAGGCTATGAAGCAAGTGGCTGACGAGATGGGTGTTGGTCATACTTTCACATTGGCTCCACTTGGTATCTATTTTGGAGAAAAACCTGGAGTAGAAAATTCAGATCCATATTTCAATGGCGATGGACCTACACGTAAATCTTGTATCAATTGCGGTGAGTGCATGACTGGTTGTCGCCACAATGCCAAAAACACATTAGTGAAGAATTATCTTTACTTTGCGGAGAAACTTGGCGTAAAAGTGAAGCCACTTACAACTGTTACTGCAATTGAAAATAAAGATGGAATCTGGAAAATCAGTACCCGAAATTCAAGCTCCTGGTTAAATTCAGGTAAAACAATTTCTGCATCAGAAGTCGTTCTTGCCGCAGGAGCATTTAATTCCCAAAAACTACTGCACCGCATGAAATCAACCGGAAAACTAGATATTTCTGATGCGCTTGGTAAATTATCTCGAACTAATAGTGAATCACTGGTCGGTGCAATAATGCCAAAGGCTGAAATTGATTTCTCTGATGGAGCTGCAATCACATCTTCTTTTTACCCAAATGCAAATACCCACGTTGAACCCGTCAGGTACGGAAAAGGAAGTAATTCCATGGGTTTGCTACAAACCATTATGACAAGTAGCGATAAACCAGGAATTCGAATCAAGCAATGGATAGCTGAGGCCATAAAACACCCAACATTAATTTTTAGAATTTTAAATGTAAGGAAATGGAGCGAAAGATCGGTAATCGCACTTGTAATGCAAAACCTAAATAGCTCAGTTACCTTATTTGAAAAGCGAAACATTTTAGGTTTTAGAAAATTAAGTTCAAAGAATGATTCTTCAACTCCCAACCCAACTTGGATACCTGAAGCAAATGATGTTGCTAAACGAATTGCTAAGAATTATGGCGGTATCGCAGGTGGAAATATTGGAAATTTAATCGGCTCTCCTTTTACCGCGCATTTCTCTGGTGGTTGCGTTATCGGCGCAACTAAAGAAGAGGGTGTAATTGATCCTTATCATCGAGTTTGGGGTTATCCGACTCTGCATATTCTCGATGGCAGCACGATTACTGCGAACTTGGGTGTTAATCCATCACTAACAATCACCGCTCAAGCCGAGCGCGCTTTGTCCTTATGGCCAAATAAAGGCGAGATTGAACAACGCCCTGAACAAGGTCAACCTTATAAAGTTCTCAATCCAATCGCCCCTAAAACAGAAATGCGCAGGTAAATGATGAAAGCTTTAGTAACTGGTGCTTCTTCTGGAATTGGTTGGCACTTCGCGGACTTACTTGCCCGCGAAGGATATGACTTAGTAATTACTGCCCGCGACACTGATCGCTTAAATCATCTTGCAAACGAATTTACTCAAAAGTATGGAAAGCATGTTGAAGTAATTTCGGCAGATTTAACTACTGAACATGGTATTAATTTAATTGAATCCAGATTAAAGAAATCAGATATTGATGTATTAATCAACAACGCAGGTTACGGGTTAAACAAACCATTTACCGCAAGCGAAGTTGCAGATGAAATCCAAGTCTTGCGAATTCTTTGCGAAGCACCAATGAGATTTGCTCACGCAGTATTGTCTGCAATGATTGCAAGAAATTCAGGTATCATTATCAATGTTTCATCGGTAGCAGCTTGGATTACTGGTGGACATTATTCAGCGATGAAGTCATATCTGATGGTGCTATCCGAATCTCTTCACACAGAACTTGCTGAAACGGCAGTCAAAGTTTGTTCATTAGCTCCGGGGTTTACTCATACCGAATTCCATCAGCGCGGAAAGATGAAAATGGACTCGCTTCCTAATTTCATGTGGCTCGACGCAGATAACGTTGTGATAACGGCGTGGAATGATGCCAAGGCTGGTAAGGCTATTTCTATTCCTGGTCGCCAATATCGAGCGCTCTATTTACTAACTAAATTCGCACCGCGTAATTTTGTGCGCAAAGCTGGCTTCTCTTTCCGTCGCAAACAGCGATAACTCACAGGGCTTTCATAGGTTTCAGTCACTCAGAATTCACATTGCGCCCAATAAGATTGGCTCATTGCCGATTCAGCAGAAAATCTGAATTCAAAAATGGAGGAAAGAATGTTTCGTAAGACTTCAGTTGCACTTGCCGCACTGCTAGTAGCCACAACGGCTGCAATTTCACCAGCTGCACATTCTGCAACCAAGATCTCTAACGGAGTTGCGTGTGCAACAAAGAATGCAACAACCAAAGTTGGCACAGATCGCTACACCTGCACCACTAATCCAACAGCTACTGGTGCTGCAGCTAAGAAGCTTGTGTGGGTTTGGTCAGGATGCTTGGATGCGAATAAAGCATTCGTGACCACTAAGTCTCAGTACGATGCAATTTTGAAGCAGATTGCTGGTCAATCAACCACACTTGTGGCCACTATTCAAACATCGATTAATAACATGATTCTTTGGAAAGCAACAAAGAACTACGTGAAAGATGATGTGGTATACGAGAAAGATAAGACTTACTACATTGCACTTGCACCTAGCTCAAACAAAACACCAAGTGCAAACCTTGGAACTCTTTGGGCGGTTTACATGCCAACCACAGCAGATGCAAATGTTGGCACTTCACCAGATGCTGCAAAAGTAGTTGCAATGAAAGAAAAAGATGTTGTGGAATGGACAGATGCAGTCACAACAATGACTAAATACATTAAGTCATTAGAAGGATTAGCTAGCCCGACTACTGCACAGAAAACTAAATTAGCTACTTACAAGTCGACTGTTGCAACCATAAACCTTGGTATCAAGAATGCAAATACCAACATCAAGAACCTGAAGGCGAACATCATTCTGTTGACTTCACAGGAATCTAATAAGACTACGGTGGAATCACTCAAGGCAGATGTAGATCAAGCTGCGATGATTCGCACTCAATCTTGTGCAAAAGGAATTTAATTTAACTCCTTAATTCACTAAAAAGACCGTCCGAAAGGGCGGTCTTTTTATTTGGCTGGGTTTTCCCTATGTTCTAGTACTTTCTTAGGTATTTCAATAGATTCCAAATGGATCTGATTTATTTGGCTTGCTCCTTAATAATTCTCTGCGGAGCGGCACTTGCTAGAGAAAAAGGCAGTTCGCTTTATTTATTGGCTCTCGGAGCCTGGACTTCCAGCGAAATAGCCACTCAATTTACATTCTCGGCCTGGGCGAGTATTGGTTATGTTCTCTTCTACCCAACTGTTTTTGTGGCTATTCCAAAACTCTTTGAAATTGAAAGTAGTGGTGAAGTTGTTCGTTTACTAGACGGCGCTATCTTGGTCCTAGGCAGCAGCGCAATCGTTTCAGCAATTTTATTGCGACATACCAGCGCAGATTTTTTACATCTACTTTATCCAGTCTGCGACTTAGTAATTCTAATTGCGGTGCTCGTAGCTTTTGTTCGAAGACCGATAAATGGCAGAAGTCTCCTAGTCTTGGCAGGATTCTTGATATACGCAATTACGGATTTTCTCTATTTGTTTGAAGTTACAAATGGCTCTTACCTCAATAGCTCAGTTCTTAATTATGGCTGGTTAGTATCCTTTTCATTTATAACTATTTCACTTTACAGACGGGGTATCAAAAGCGAAAAATTTCCGCCAGTGCCAATCTTCTATTTAGCAATTTCGGTGATTGGAAGTTCATTAATACTTACTGCGGTTGCGCTCAAGCAATTTTCCATACCTAATTTGGTTATTGGTCCAGCTTTGGCAACTTTGTTTACTGCTTTTATAAGAATGGCGATTGCACTAAAGCAAAGTGAGCGCAGCGTTGCATCAGAAAGTTTGGCAAAAATTGATGACTTGACCGGACTTCCAAATAGAAGACGGTTTATAGGTGAGATTGAAAAGTATCAAAATGGATCTATTTTGCTTATGGATCTTGATGGTTTTAAGCCAGTTAATGACAATTATGGGCACCAGACTGGAGACGAAATTCTTAAACAGGTATCTGGAAGATTTTTGAAAGCAGTGCCAAGTGATTCCTTGCTCGCTCGACTTGGTGGTGATGAATTCGCGGTCTTAACTAACGTTAATTATGAAGAAGCTATGGAGTTGGCAATGGCTCTGCGAGCTACTCTCTCATACCCTTTCAACGTTAACGGAGAACAAATTCGAGTTGACGTAAGCATTGGATATGTAAGTAATGATGGTAAATCCGACCTAATGAGCCGAGCTGATACCGCCATGTATCAGGCGAAGAAAGGACAAGTTGGAGTATGGGCTGGCGGGTCTTAATATTCTCTCCGCTAAGCCGAAATTCCTAGGCCGGCTAGTAGAAATCTGGGGGTAGTTAATTGTCAGATCGCTTCCAAGGTCGAATCCTTGTTTTGGGCGCAGGTTCAGTTGCGCAATGTGTAATTCCACTTCTACTTGAGTACTTGGTAGATGCCAAACAGATCACGATCGTGGATCAGCGTGACAATCGCTCCCGCGTTAAGTCAGCACTTGATGCTGGCGCAACTTATATACAAGACACAGTTACAAAAGAGAATTTAGATTCATTCCTAAGCTCGCATCTATCCGCTGGGGATTTCCTACTTGATTTAGCTTGGAATATTGATGCTAATGTAATCATTGGATGGGCTCATGATCACGATGTTATTTACTTAAATACCTCTGTTGAAGAGTGGGATCCATACGAAGGTGGCAACTCAAAGCACCCTCTTGATCGCACACTTTATGTTCGCCATATGCGCCTTCGCGAAATGAAATCAAAATGGAGCAAAGTTGGCGCAACTGCAATCGTTGAACACGGCGCAAACCCAGGATTAGTTTCACATCTTGTTAAGAAGGCTCTAGTTGATATTGCAAATAAGACCATCGAAGATGGCATTGCTAATGATGCAATTAAGTCAGCTCTTGCCGCAGAAGATTATGCAAAACTTGCACAGGCGCTAACTGTAAAAGTTATTCACATTTCTGAACGCGATACTCAAGTTTCAGATAAG
>CAZUOG010000061.1:0-6654 GCA_964622225.1 uncultured Actinomycetes bacterium
TCATTGAGATCTGGACAAAGGCAACAGCTGAAGTTGGTAAAGAGATGGAAGAAAATTTCCCTCGCGTCAATCCAGTGTGGATGATGGTTACTTCAGGTGCTCGTGGAAACATGATGCAGATTCGTCAGATCGCAGGTATGCGCGGACTTGTAGCTAACCCAAAGGGTGAAATTATTCCGCGTCCAATTAAATCTAACTTCCGTGAAGGTCTATCAGTACTTGAGTACTTCATTTCAACTCACGGTGCTCGAAAAGGACTTGCTGATACTGCGTTACGTACTGCGGACTCGGGTTACTTAACTCGTCGTCTCTGCGACGTGGCCCAAGATGTCATCATCCGCGAAGAAGATTGCGGTACCGACCGTGGCTTAATGGCAGCAATTGCTACTAAGTCATCAACTGGTGCGCTAACTCGTGATGAACACGTTGAAACATCAATCTACGGCCGCACCCTTGCTGAAGATATTTCAGCAGATGGCAAAGTACTTGTTGCTGCTGGCACCGATCTTGGTGATCGAATCATCGATGTACTTGTTGCTGCTGGTGTTGCTGAAGTTAAAGTTCGCTCAGTACTAACTTGCGATAGCAAAGTTGGCCAATGCGGTAAGTGCTACGGCCGATCAATGGCTACTGGCAAGATCGTTGATGTCGGCGAAGCTGTTGGAATTATTGCTGCGCAATCAATCGGTGAACCTGGAACTCAGCTCACTATGCGTACCTTCCACACTGGTGGTGCAATGCTTTCGGGTGAAACTCAAATCACTCATGGTTTGCCTCGTATCGTTGAACTCTTCGAAGCTCGCACACCTAAAGGTGTTGCGCCAATTGCAGAAACTGCTGGCGTAGTTAGCTTCTTGGAAGATGCAAAGGGTAAGAAGATCATTGTTACCCCAGACGATGGCAGCGAAGCAGTTGCTTATCCAATTACACGTCGTCAAAAACTTAAGGTCGAAGAAGGCCAACGAGTTAGCGTCGGTGAAGTAATGGTGGTTGGCGCAATTGATCCGAAGCAAGTTCTTCGTATTCTTGGCCCACGCCAAACTCAAATTCACTTAGTGAATGAAATCCAAGAGGTTTACCGATCTCAGGGTGTAAATATTCACGATAAGCACATTGAAATTATTGTGCGTCAAATGTTGAAGCGAATCACCGTTCTTGAACCAGGTGACGCCGATATGTTGCCAGGCGAATTAGTTGACCGGCTCCGATTCGAAGCTGAAAACCGTAAAGCGGTTGCAGCTGGTGGCAAAGCAGCTTCAGGTCGCCCAGAACTTATGGGTATCACTAAAGCATCGCTTGCAACCGAATCTTGGTTATCAGCTGCTTCGTTCCAAGAAACAACTCGCGTACTTACCGATGCAGCGTTGTCGGAGAAGAGCGATCCACTTCTTGGTCTCAAAGAGAACGTCATCATCGGAAAACTTATCCCGGCAGGTACAGGTCTTGCTCGTTATCGCAACGTGCGAGTTGAACCTACTGAGGAAGCAAAGGCCGCGGTTTACGCAGCTTACGATGAATATGACTTCACGCCATTTGAACAATCAGGTTCAGGTGAAGCAATTCGTCTTGATGAATTCGAAACGGATGCTCGCGGTAAGTAGTAATTAGAAATTAAGCCCGTCTCTTAATTGAGGCGGGCTTTTTTAATTAACGAATAATCACAATCACGGCAGCTGCGAAGTGAGTTAAGAATGCAGCAGCGGTCATTGCATGAAATAATTCGTGAAAGCCAAACCAGTTGATTGAGAAATTAGGTTTCTTCAACGCGTAAATAATTCCGCCAGCAGAGTAGAGAACGCCACCAGTAAGAATTAAAACAAAAACTGCAACGCCGCCAACTTTCCAGAAAGTCGGAAGATAGAAAACTGCGGCCCAACCAAGTGCAATATAGATTGGTACGTATAACCAACGCGGCGCATTAATCCAAGCGATTCTAAATACCGCTGCTGCTAAAGCGCCGCCCCAAACTGCGGAGAGCAAAATGATTGCTTGATTTTTCTCGAGCAAGAAGATTGCAAATGGTGTGTATGTGCCAGCGATAAGAATTGGAATATTTGCGTGATCAATTCTGCGCCAGAGCGCATGTGGACCAGGTTTCCATTTCACGCGGTGATAGAGCGCGCTACAAGTAAAGAGCGTTACGGCGGTAAGGGTGAAGATGCCAGCGGTGATGCGACCGCGAAGTTCACCGGCGATAGTTACCAAGATCAGCCCAGCCACCAGCGAGATCGGGGACATAACGAGGTGAATTACCCCTCGAAGACGGGGTTTTTCCAGGATTTTGGCCATTTCGGCAAGCATAAGGGCTTGGCCCGGAAATCACGGGCGGCGTGTCGGGAGGGCAAAAAGAGCCTTTTTCTAGGGGAGCAGGAGTAATGGACCCGTTTTGACCATACCTATAGGCGTGAGTTACTCTCACGCCCTGCTCTTTTTTACGAGAGAGCTATTCCAATCTGCAGATTTCTCTGTAGTTAATTGTGAATTAAGTTCGACACACCCGACCGCGTGGGTCGGGAACGAGAGATGGAGACAAGTAGTGCCAACTATTCAGCAGCTGGTTCGTAAGGGCCGCGCCGAGAATAAAGATAAGACAACAACGCCTGCGTTAAAAGGTTCACCACAACGCCGCGGTGTTTGTACTCGTGTTTACACAACTACTCCAAAGAAACCTAACTCTGCTTTAAGAAAAGTTGCACGTGTTCGCTTAACAAGTGGCATGGAAGTAACTGCATACATTCCAGGTGAAGGACATAACTTGCAAGAACACTCCATCGTTCTTGTTCGTGGCGGTCGCGTAAAAGATCTGCCAGGTGTTCGTTACAAAATTGTACGTGGATCTCTTGATACCCAAGGTGTTAAAGATCGTAAGCAATCACGTAGTCGCTACGGCACTAAACGAGAAAAGAAGTAGGGGATATATAAATGCCACGTAAAGGTCCCGCACCCAAGTCACCAGTTGTTGCTGATCCGGTTTACAACTCACCAGTTGTTACTGCGTTAATTAACAAAGTTCTTTCACACGGAAAGCGCTCAACTGCTGAAGGAATTGTTTATGCAGCTCTTGAAGGTTGCCGCGGAAAAACTCAAGTAGATCCAGTTATTACTTTGAAGCGCGCACTCGACAATATCAAGCCAACAGTTGAAGTTAAATCCCGTCGTGTTGGTGGCGCTACATACCAAGTTCCAGTTGAAGTTAAAGCAGCTCGTGCTACAACTCTTGGACTTCGTTGGTTGGTAGATAACGCACGCGAACGCCGTGAAAAATCAATGGCAGAGCGCTTAACTAATGAATTAGTAGATGCAAGCAATGGTCTTGGCGCAGCCGTTAAAAAGCGTGAAGATACCCACAAAATGGCGGAAGCCAATAAGGCATTTGCGCATTACCGCTGGTAATACGTACTTAATTAGAACCCAAATAGCTTAAAGAAAAGGAATCGAAAAAGTGGCAATAGATACAGCGATCGACCTAGCCAAGGTTCGCAACATTGGAATCATGGCGCACATTGACGCGGGTAAAACCACCACAACCGAGCGCATCCTTTTCTATACTGGAATTAACTACAAGATTGGTGAAGTTCATGATGGCGCAGCCACTATGGACTGGATGGAACAAGAGCAAGAACGCGGCATCACAATTACATCTGCTGCAACCACATGTATGTGGGATGGCAACACAATTAACATTATTGATACACCTGGACACGTTGACTTCACTGTTGAAGTAGAACGTTCACTTCGCGTACTTGATGGCGCAGTAGCGGTATTTGATGGCGTTGCTGGCGTAGAGCCACAATCTGAAACAGTTTGGCGTCAAGCAGATCGTTACAACGTTCCTCGTATTTGTTTCGTTAACAAGCTTGACCGTACCGGCGCATCTTTTGATCGTTGCGTTGCAATGATCGGTGAGCGTCTGCACGCAACTGCACTAGTTCTGCAAATTCCAATCGGCGCTGAAGGTGACTTCATTGGCGTGGTTGATTTGATCGCGATGAAAGCACTTGTTTGGTCTGCGGAAACAACTTTGGGTGAAGATTATGAAACCCAAGAGATTCCAGAAAATCTTAAAGAGAAAGCTGCAAAAGCTCGTCACGATTTAATTGAAACTCTCGCTGATTGCGATGACGCAATCATGGAGAAGTACTTAGATGGTAAAGATCTCTCTGAAGCTGAAATTATCGCTGGTATCCGTCGTGCAACTTTGGCTGACAAAGCAACTCCAGTTGTTACTGGTTCTGCTTTCAAGAACAAAGGTGTACAACCAATGCTTGATGCAGTAACTCGTTACCTACCAAGCCCACTTGATGTTAAATCAATCGTTGGTACAAAAATGGGCGATAAGAGCGTTGAAATTGAACGTCAACCAGATCCAAAAGAACCATTCTCAGGCTTGGCTTTCAAGATTATGAGCGATCCACACCTTGGAAAATTAACTTTCGTACGTATCTATTCCGGTGTATTGGAATCAGGTTCAGGCGTATTGAACTCAACAAAAGACCGTAAAGAACGGATCGGCAAGATTTACCGAATGCACGCGATCAAGCGCGAAGAAATTCCTACAGCTCAAGCTGGCGACATCATTGCGGTTATGGGTCTTAAGGGAACTACAACGGGCGACACTCTTTGCGATCCAGATAAGCCAGTAATTTTGGAATCAATGGATTTCCCAGCTCCAGTTATTCACGTTGCGATTGAACCTAAGACCAAGGGCGACCAAGAAAAACTTGGAACTGCGATCCAACGTCTTGCTGAAGAAGATCCAACTTTCCATGTTCGTACTGATGAAGAGACCAACCAAACCATCATTGGTGGCATGGGTGAACTTCACCTTGAAATTCTGGTTGACCGGATGCGTCGCGAATTTAAAGTTGAAGCTAACGTTGGTAAGCCACAAGTTGCTTATCGCGAAACGCTTCGTAAGCCAGTTGCACGTCACGATTACACCCATAAAAAACAAACTGGTGGTTCTGGTCAATTCGCGAAGATTCAAATCGCACTTGAGCCGCTTCCAGTTGGTGCAGTTGAAGGCGGATATGAATTCGTAAATAAAGTAACAGGTGGACGTATTCCACGTGAGTACATCCCATCAGTAGATGATGGTTGCCAAGAGGCAATGCAGAGTGGACCACTTGCTGGTTATCCACTTACAGATGTACGAGTAACTCTTCTTGACGGCGCATATCACGATGTTGACTCATCGGAATTGGCTTTCAAGATTGCTGGTATCGCGGCGTTCAAGGAAGCAGCAAAACTTGCTGGTCCTGCTCTCCTCGAACCAATGATGTCGGTTGAAGTCGTTACCCCTGAAGATTTCATGGGTGATGTCATCGGCGATCTCAATAGTCGTCGTGGCCAAATTCAGGCTATGGACGAACGTTCCGGTGCTCGCATCGTAAAGGCACTTGTTCCGCTATCAGAGATGTTCGGCTATGTCGGAGATCTACGAAGCAGAACTCAAGGTCGCGCGAGTTACAGCATGCAATTCGATTCTTATGCCGAAGTTCCGGCAGCAGTTTCGAAGGAAATCATCGCGAAAATTCGCGGCGAGTAACCAAAAACGAATACCCAACCAGTAATAAAAACCAAAACCAGGCAAGTTAAATAAGAAAAATATATTAGGAGGAACCACAGTGGCAAAGGCAAAGTTCGAGCGGAATAAGCCGCACGTAAACATCGGCACCATTGGTCACATCGACCACGGTAAGACCACTCTTACTGCTGCGATTTCCAAGGTGCTTCACGACAAGTATCCAACTCTTAACGAGGTAAGCGCATTCGATCAGATCGATAAAGCGCCGGAAGAACGTGCTCGCGGTATCACCATCTCAATCGCACACGTTGAATATCAAACCGAGGCGCGTCACTATGCACACGTTGACTGCCCAGGACACGCTGACTACATCAAGAACATGATCACCGGTGCTGCACAAATGGACGGTGCGATTCTTGTAGTAGCTGCAACTGATGGCCCAATGCCACAGACAAAAGAACACGTACTACTTGCACGTCAAGTAGGCGTTCCTTCAATCGTGGTTGCACTTAATAAGTCCGACATGGTTGATGATGAAGAAATTCTTGAACTTGTAGAAATGGAAGTTCGTGAACTTCTAAGCAAGTACGAATTCCCAGGAGATACAACTCCAATCGTTCGCATCTCTGCGCTAAAAGCGCTTGAAGGCGACGCTGCATGGGCTGAAAAGATTATGGATCTTATGGCTGCTGTGGACTCATTTATTCCACAACCAGCTCGTGAAATTGATAAGCCTTTCCTTATGCCAGTAGAAGATGTATTCACAATTACTGGTCGCGGAACTGTAGTAACCGGTCGTATCGAGCGCGGTATCGTCAAAGTGAACGAAGAAGTTCAAATTGTTGGTATCCGTCCAGATGCACAAACCACAACAGTTACTGGCGTTGAAATGTTCCGTAAGTTGCTCGATGAAGGTCAAGCTGGCGAAAACGTTGGTTTACTTCTTCGTGGCTTAAAGCGTGAAGATGTTGAGCGTGGACAGGTTGTTTGCAAGCCAGGAACAATCACACCTCATACTGAATTCTCTGCTTCGGCATACATCCTTTCAAAGGATGAAGGCGGACGTCACACTCCATTCTTTAACAACTACCGTCCTCAGTTCTACTTCCGTACAACTGACGTAACTG
>CAZUOG010000062.1:0-733 GCA_964622225.1 uncultured Actinomycetes bacterium
GTACGACCCGCACGGTGCAAATAATCTTTATGTGTTTCAGGTGGATCAACATGCACAACTAAAGAAACATCATCAACGTGAATACCGCGAGCTGCCACATCGGTCGCAATTAACGCTCGTTTTTTGCCGATTTTGAATGCATCCAAAACGCGCATGCGCTGCTTTTGAGTACGACCACCATGCAGCACACCTGCATCAACGCCTTGTTTCTTTAACTTTTCAGTCAATCTATCAGCGCCATGTTTTGTGCGCACAAAGAAAATTGTGCGACCTTCGCGAGACGCAATCTGTGCAATCACATCATCTTTTACATGGGAATCAACCACCAAGACGTGGTGATCCATATCTGCTTCGAGTTGTTCAGTTACGGCCAATGAGTGGGTAACTGGATCTTTCATAAACTTTTTAACTAACTTATCTACATCTTTATCTAGCGTTGCGCTATATAACAGACGTTGACCATCTTGAGGAGTCTGTGCCAAAACTTCTGTAACTACTGGCAAGAAACCCATATCTGCCATTTGATCTGCTTCATCTAAAACTACGATTTCAGTTGCAGATAAATCAATGGTGCCCTTCTTCATATGATCCTGAAGTCGACCAGGTGTAGCTACCACAATCTGCACGCCTTTACGTAGGGCTTGTAGCTGTGGCGGATAAGGCATTCCGCCAGCTAATACTGTTGATTTCAGACCAACTTCATCTGCAAAAGTTGAAAGCACATCGTCAATCT
>CAZUOG010000062.1:881-6606 GCA_964622225.1 uncultured Actinomycetes bacterium
CACCGCTAATTCACGAGTTGGCGCAAGGATTAGCGCATAAGGTGCACCTGGATATGGTTTTTCAAATGCCAAACGCGTCAGTACTGTTAATCCGAAAGCTAAAGTCTTTCCAGAACCAGTCTGTCCACGACCTAAAACATCGCGTCCATTAATTGCTTCCGGAAGCGTGGCTTCCTGGATTGGAAAAGGAAATTCAATTCCTTCATTTGATAGCGCTTCTACTAGGTTTTTATGCACACCTAAAGAGGCAAAAGTTGTTTTATTGCTTGGCATTACTTAACTCGCTTTAAATTTTCTGTCAGCGAGGAATTCGCCAATATCCCACGACCTTTTTAAAGCCCTAATTCAGGGAGTAGGTGAATTGTATCGTTAAATAAGAGCCCACTGAACCGAGATTGATACCGATACATCCTGCGTACCTAGATCAATTACGGTTGCAGAATCTGCTGCAGCCTTCATTACTCCATAAATTGGTGGGTTATATGAAGCAGATCCTTCAGTTAAATAATTAACTTTGCCTAGCTTTACACCCATCAATTTCGCATATGAAGCAGCTTTGGCTTTTGCATTCTTTACTGCTGCAGCGCGCGCTGATTCGGTTGCTTTTGAGCTATCTAATACAAACGGTGAAACACCCTGGAGCTGTAAATAATCTCCGCCAGCTGCAGCAATTGCATCTACAACTGCTCCAGAATTTGTTGCATTCTTTACAACCACAGTAAATGATTGCGATGCGCGGTATCCAACTTGAACGGAACCTTTATCTTGTGTGTAGTTATATTCCGGCAACACAGTCAAAGAAGTCGTCGCAATATCTTTTGTCGAAACGCCATTGGCAGCCAAAGCTTTTCTAACAGCAGCACTTGCAGTATTTGCTTTAGCTAGTGCGCTTGCATTTGTGCCATCTACAACGGTTACTTGTCCCATGATCTTCACTGCATCAGGCACAACTTTTACTGAGCCTTCTGCGCTAACTGTTAAGTAGCGTCCAGCAGCTTCAGCTGAATTAGCAGTAGGAATTGCCACAAGTGAAAGCAGGGCAATGCTTGCGATGATTGAACGAAGTTTCATAGTCATTACTTTACCTTTACTCTTAGCCTATGACCGCATCCCAATTTGTCTCAGTTTGCACAATTGATGCACTTGCGATTGCAGCAAAGCAATTAAAGAACGGGAAACTTATAGCTTTCCCAACTGAGACTGTGTATGGGCTGGGAGCTGATGCCCTAAATGAAGCGGCGGTCGCACGTATATATAAAGTAAAGGGCAGACCGCAAGATCATCCATTGATCGTCCACATTGCAGATTGGCAATTAATGGGTGAGTGGGCCGAATTCATTCCTGATTTTGCAATTGACCTTGCTCGCGCTTTTTGGCCAGGTCCAATGACTTTAATTCTAAATCGCTCAGAACTTGCAAAAGATTTCGTTACCGGAAATCAAAACACCGTTGGCATTCGAGTTCCTAATCAAGCTCTTGCGCTTCAGCTAATTTCTGAATTTTCAAAAATCGGTGGTAAAGGAATTGCGGCACCATCTGCTAATAGATTCGGCCAAGTTTCACCGACCACTGCAGAAGCGGTTCGCGAAGAGATCGGTGCCTATTTATCTGCAGAAGATTCCATTCTCGATGGCGGCCCTTGTTCTGTTGGCGTTGAATCAACCATCATCGATTGCACCGGCACTAATCCAAGAATTCTCCGCCCAGGTGCAATTACTGAAGCAATGATTAAAGAGGTAACTGGACTAGAAGTTGAATCAGTCGAACGTTCAGAAATCCGCGTCTCTGGTTCACTTGAAAATCATTACGCCCCTGAAGCCACTGTGCTTTTAGATATTGATCCGCAACCAGGCGATGGCTTTATCGCGCTCGCAGATATTCCAACCCCGTCTGGTGCAATACGTTTGGCTGAACCCAAATCTGATGAAGCATTTGCATACCTCTTATATGCAGCTCTTCGAGAGGGTGACGCTAAAGGTCTAAAAAGGATCGTAGTTATGCAACCACATGGCGATGGAATCGCAATTGCAATCCGCGATCGTCTATTAAGAGCTGCTGCCGGTCGCTAAACTCGTCGGCATGCCTAGCGCGATCCGTCTTAGCCAAATTTATAAATCTTTCGGCGAAGTTAATGCTGTCGATGGGGTAGATCTTGAAATCGCGCATGGTGAATTTTTTGCGATGCTTGGCCCTTCAGGTTCCGGTAAAACAACAGTTCTAAGAATGATTGCTGGTTTTGAAATGCCAGATAGCGGCTCAATTGAGATTGATGGAACAGAAGTAAGCCACGTCCCCCCATTTAATCGTGATGTGAATACTGTTTTTCAGGACTATGCGTTATTTCCTCACATGACAGTTTTAGAAAATATCGAATATGGTTTAAAAGTAAAAAAGATTGCTAAAGATTTACGAAAAGAATCTGCGCTAAAAGCTCTAGAGAGAGTCAAGCTATCTGGGTATGAGAATAGAAAACCATCTCAATTATCAGGAGGACAGCGCCAGAGAGTTGCTTTAGCTCGCGCTTTAGTAAATGAACCTAAAGTTCTTTTGTTGGATGAACCATTAGGCGCGCTTGATTTGAAATTACGTCATGAAATGCAGATAGAACTAAAAGAAATTCAAAGGTCAGTCGGAATCACTTTTATTTTTGTGACGCATGATCAAGAAGAAGCTTTGACAATGGCAGACAGAATTGCAGTTTTTAAGGATGGCAAGATTGTGCAAGTTGGAAATGCGAAAGAAATTTATGAATCACCTTACAATACTTTTGTGGCTAGTTTTGTTGGGATTTCAAATCTAGTACATAAAAATGGCAATACTTTCAGTATCCGTCCGGAGAAAATTAAATTCGGCACCCAATTTGACATTAAATCAAATGGAAACGTTACGGCTGTAACATTTTTAGGTGCACTGACGAGATTTGATATTAAATTAGAAAACGGAGATCTAGTGACGGTTTTAAGCGAGAATGATGGGTTAACAGTTCACCCAGAGCAGGGAAGCAAAGTTCAGATTTCCTGGGATTCGAAATACGAAACTCAGGTTAGCTAGAGTCACAAAGGAGTGATGATGCGAGCAAAGAAACTAATAATCGCAAGTGCGGCAGCGCTCGGCCTTGCGATTAGTGCAGCGACGGCAACTATGGCCGCAACAGTTCCTAACGTGCCAATGCTTAAAGCACTTGGCAAAGGCGAAGGAGCTTTAAACATCGTGGTCTGGGCAGGCTATGCGGAAAATGGAAGTACAGACAAAACTGTTGACTGGGTTAATCCATTTACTAAATCAACCGGCTGCAAAGTAAATGCAAAAACAGCAGGAACTTCAGATGAAATGGTTTCACTGATGAAGTCAGGTGGATACGACGGAGTATCTGCATCAGGTGATGCATCTCTTCGATTAATTTATGGCGGTCAAGTAGCGCCAGTTAACACTTCGCTGGTTCCAAATTACAAAGACATTTCACCATTCTTGAAGAATCAAAAATGGAATTCAGTTAATGGAACCATGTACGGCATTCCACATGGATGGGGTGCAAACGTTTTGGCTTACAATTCTGCCAAAGTTAAGAAACCAACTTCTTGGTCAGTAGTTTTTGATCCTAAGTCTGCGTATGCAGGAAAAATCACAGCTTACGATTCACCAATTTATATCGCTGATGCTGCAATGTATTTAATGGCAACAAATCCTTCATTAGGAATTAAGAATCCATATTCACTGGATCAGAAGCAACTAGATGCTGCAACCGCGTTATTAAAGAGCCAAAAGAAAAATGTTGGTGAGTATTGGTCTGATTACACAAAGTCAGTCCAATCTTTTGAAACAGGCAATACTCTGCTTGGTTCTTCTTGGCAGGTAATTGCAAACATCATTAATGGAAACAAGAAAGTAAAAGTCGATTCAGTTGTTCCAAAAGAAGGAGCTACAGGTTGGTCTGATACTTGGATGATTTCTGCAAAAGCAAAGCATCCTAATTGCATGTATCAGTGGATGAACTGGATCGCATCTCCAAAGGTAAATGCACAAGTGGCAGAGTGGTTTGGCGAAGCTCCGTCGAACCAAGCAGCTTGCTCACAAACAGCGGATAAGACTTTCTGCGATACATACCATGCTAAAGATGCTGCATATGCATCAAAGATTTGGTACTGGACAACACCAACTGCAGATTGTTTAGATGGTCGAGGCAAAGTTTGCACCGACTATGCAAAGTGGACTCAAGCCTGGACTTCAATTAAGGGCTAGATAACACTTGATTGCCAATCGCATCTCAACTTGGCTATATAGACATGCCAAAGCACGGTTAGTTTTACTATTAATTCTTCCCGTGCTTTGGCTTGGCCTTGCCTATTTGGGTTCGCTTTTGGTGATGCTAATTTCAAGTTTCTGGTCTGTTGATTCTTTCACTGGAAGCATTGCACATACATTTTCTTTTGAAAATTTCAAAATATTATTTAGTGAATCTGTTTACCGAAATATTGCTGTTAGATCCTTATTAGTTGCATTAAGTGTGACGTTAATTGATGTAATACTTGCAATTCCTATCGCTTTCTATATTGCCAAAGTAATGAAACCTCGATTTAGAAACGTCGTGATTACTTTAGCTATCGCACCTTTATGGGCAAGTTATTTAGTAAAAACTTACTCATGGAGAAGTATGTTCAGTAACGGTGGTGTATTAGATTGGATTTTAAAACCATTCGGGCTTCACACTCCAGGATTTGGCGTAATTGCCACAATATTCACTCTGGCATATTTATGGCTTCCCTACATGATTTTGCCAATTTACGCTGGTCTTGAACGACTACCAAATTCACTATTAGAAGCATCGAGTGATTTAGGAGCGCCGGCAGGCACTACATTTAAATCGATTGTTTTACCAATGCTTTATCCAGCAATTATCGCGGGATCTATTTTTACTTTTTCATTATCTCTGGGTGATTACATAGTAGTGAAAATAGTTGGTGGCACTACTCAGTTAGTCGCTAATGTAATTGCAGATAATGTTGGTGTAGCCGGAAATTTACCTTTTGCCGCAGCCATGTCGATTATGCCAATTGCAACAATTTTGATCTATTTATTCGCTGTTCGCCGTACTGGTGCTTTGGAGAACTTCTGATGTTTATATCTTCTCGCGCCAGAAACTCATTAGCTGCGCTTACTTTTATTACAATCGCGTTTATTTATATTCCGCTATTAACGGTAGTTGTAAATTCATTTAATCCGTCAAAGACTTTTAGTTGGCCCCCACAAAGCTTTTCAACAATTTGGTGGCAGAAAATCGGCCAGAGCGCTGGTTTGGCAGGATCAATCGCATCTTCGATAAAAGTTGGAATAGGTGCAACAGTAATTGCATTAATACTGGGCACATCGATTGCTTTTGCAGTCTCGCGATATAACTTTTTTGGAAAGTCTGCGCTTTCTCTATTTGTAGTTTTTCCAATCGCACTACCTGGAATCGTCACAGGTATTGCACTAAACACAACCTTGCACACAGTTTTAGATCCACTGCAAAAAGAACTTGCACTTTGGACAATAATCATCGGACATGCAACATTTTGTATTGTTGTCGTTTACAATAATGTCCTTGCTCGATTACGTAGATTAGGTATGAGTCTTGAAGAAGCATCTAGCGATCTTGGGGCGAACACATTTCAAACCTTTAGATATGTAACTTTCCCGTTAATAAGATCTGCGCTTGTCGCTGGAGGACTCTTAGCCTTTGCACTTT
>CAZUOG010000063.1:0-6604 GCA_964622225.1 uncultured Actinomycetes bacterium
TTGTTGCTATCGAGGAGATTGGCAAGTGCACTCGTATCGAATCTCCTACTTCCGATGAATTACAAGCAGCATATGAGAGAATTGCCAAATGAAAGTCTTAGTGCTTAATGGCCCAAATCTCGGACGATTAGATATCCGAGATTCAAAACACTACGGCGATCTCAACTGGGAACAATTAAAGGTTTTAATCTCTAAAGGCGCATCTGAACTCGGCTTCGATGCCGACATTCGACAGAGTGATGATGAGGCCACAATTGTTGGTTGGTTACATGAGGCAGCAGATAAGAACCTACCTGTAATTATTAATCCGGCGGCTTTTACTCATTACTCCGTTGCAATTCACGATGCTGCAGAAATGGTGAAATCTCCATTAATTGAAGTCCATCTTTCCAATCCAATGGCTCGCGAAGAATTTCGCCATACCTCAGTAATTAGCGGGATAGCAAAAGGAACGATTGCTGGATTTGGCCCTAATTCATATCTTTTGGCCTTAAATGCGCTCAAATCTTTAATTTCTTGATTTCGCATATCCATATCGCCACAGGTAAACTTCGCAAGTTAAATCAATAGGAGTATTTCGTGGCAACAACAAATGATCTTAAGAACGGCATGACCTTAAACATCGATGGTTCTCTATGGACTGTCGTTGAATTCCAGCACGTTAAGCCAGGTAAGGGTCCAGCTTTCGTTCGCACCAAGATGAAGCAGGTATTAACTGGAAAAGTAGTTGAAAAGACTTTCAACGCTGGCGTAAAAGTTGAAGTTGCTGTTGTTGAAAAGCGCGACATGCAATACCTATACAAGGATGGTGCCGACTTCGTATTTATGGACACCACTACTTATGATCAAATGACAATCTCAGAGGCGACTGTTGGTGAAGGCGCCAATTACCTGCTTGAGAATGCAGAAGTAAATGTTGCAATCCATGAAGGTCAACCACTTTATGTTGAACTCCCAGCATCTGTTGCGCTAGAAATTACTTACACAGAACCTGGCATTCAAGGCGATCGCTCTTCAGGTGGCACAAAGCCAGCAACTGTTGAAACAGGTATCGATATTCAAGTTCCACTATTCATCAAACAAGGTGAAAAGGTACTTGTAGATACTCGCGATGGGTCATATCTAGGCCGCGCTTAAATGGCGCAGAGAACCAAAGCTCGCAAAGAGGCTTTAGATCAACTTTTTCAATCTGATCTACGAAAATGCGAAATCACGCTTGGTGAAGTGCGTGATTACGCAGCAGAAATCTTGACTGGGGTTAAAGCGAATCTTTCTCGCATTGATGAATTAATCCGAACCTATATTCAAGGTTGGGATTTTGACCGTATTCCAAGCGTGGATCGAAATATCTTGCGTTTGGCCATTTGGGAATTACTTTGGAGCCAAACTCCGGAATCGGTAGTCATCGATGAGGCTCTTAAATTGGCAACTGAGCTATCGACTGAAAATTCTGCGAATTTCGTTCATGGCGTACTAAGCAAGCTCGCGAGCTTAAAGGGGCAGTTAGCTCTCTAATCGGCTATACTCAACCCACGATCCTTTAACGACCCATCCAGAGAGGTGGGGAAGGTGGAGCAAAATGAATTCTGCGGATATTTCGCGCGCGCTTACGCGCATCTCTCACGAGATTCTCGAACGTAATTCTGGTTCGGATAATTTAGTAATTCTCGGCATTCCAACTGGCGGGGCACATTTAGCCAATCGCATCTCCAAATGGCTTTCTGAAATTGAAGGCAAAGAGATTGCCACCGGAACTTTAGACATCACTCTCCATAGAGACGATTTACGAACCCGACCGCCGCGTCCACTTATGCCAACAAATATTCCGAATGACGGGATTGAAGGTAAAGACGTGGTTTTGGTCGATGATGTGCTCTTTTCAGGTCGAACCATTCGAGCCGCCCTTGATGCGCTTGGTGAAATTGGTCGGCCACGCACAGTCCAGCTAGCGGTATTAATAGATCGCGGACATCGCGAGCTGCCAATCAGAGCGGATTATGTAGGCAAGAACCTACCAACAAATCGCAATCAAGCAGTAAAAGTGATGCTTTCTGAAGTTGATGGTCGCGATGAAGTGGTGGTCGAATAATGAAACATTTACTTTCAATTAACGATTTAACCTATGAAGATGCAGTTTCTATTTTAGATACCGCTCAAGAATTAGCTCGAGTATCTGATGGCCCTATGAAGAAACTTCCGACATTGCGTGGCCGCACCATTGTAAATCTTTTTTATGAGGATTCAACTCGTACCAGAATTTCATTTGAAGCAGCGGCCAAAAGATTATCAGCTGACGTAATTAATTTTAGCGCGAAAGGCTCCTCGGTTTCGAAAGGCGAATCTCTAAAAGACACCGCTCTTACATTGCAGGCAATGGGAGCTGATGCCGTAGTGATTCGCCATAGCGCTTCAGGAGCGGCAAAGAGATTGGCGGATTCAGAGTGGACTGCGGGAGCTGTGGTTAATGCTGGCGATGGCACACATGAACATCCAAGCCAAGCGCTTCTTGATTCCTTCACAATTAGAAAGCATTTAGCGCACGGTGGGAAAGATCTAGCAGGATTAAAAGTTGCCATTGTTGGTGACGTTCTACATTCAAGAGTGGCAAGATCAAATGTGTTGTTGCTGGATAAATTAGGTGCAAAAGTATATTTGATTGCACCACCAACGCTTCTGCCGGTCGGAGTTGAAAATTGGCCAGCAACAATTTCTTATAATCTTGATACGGTGCTTTCAGAAGTTGATGCAGTTATGATGCTTAGAATTCAAATGGAGAGAATGACGGATTCATTCTTTCCAAGCGCACGCGAATATTCTCGTTACTTTGGACTTAATCAAGCGCGCTTAGCGAAGTTAAAGCCGAACGCAATCGTCATGCATCCAGGTCCAATGAATAGAGGTCTGGAAATCACTGCTGAATCTGCTGACTCTGCACGCAGTGTAATTGTCGAACAAGTAAGTAATGGAATTAGCGTTCGAATGGCCATTCTTTATCTATTGCTAGCAGGTGAGATGTGAAATATTTAATTCAAAATACTGAGCTAAACGGAAGCAAAGTCGATATCGCAATTAATGATGGAAAGATTGCAGAAATTGGAACTCAAATATCAGTCGACGGCTATGAAGTAGTAGATGGAAATGCAACTGTATGTCTACAAGGTTTAGTTGATCTTCATACACATCTGCGTGAGCCAGGAAAAGAGGATTCCGAAACAGTCGCATCTGGATCTTTAGCCGCTGCAAAAGGTGGATTTACTGCAGTATCAGCAATGGCAAATACTTCACCGGTAGCTGATACTGCTGGTGTCGTTGAACAGGTTTATCGCTTGGGACAAGAGTGTGGCTTAACAGGCGTTTATCCAATAGGCGCTGTTACTAAAGGTTTAGCAGGTAAAGAATTGGCTGAACTTGGTGCAATGGCGGATTCAGTTGCGCAAGTTCGAGTCTTCAGCGATGATGGAAACTGCGTGAGCGATGCATTAGTTATGCGTCGCGCCCTTGAATACATTAAGAAATTCAACGGTGTTATTGCTCAACACGCTCAAGATCCAACGTTGACTGCGGATGCGCAAATGAATGAAGGTTTAATTTCTTCGCAGCTGGGATTAAAAGGTTGGCCGGCAGTAGCTGAAGAGGCGATCATTGCAAGAGATGTTTTACTTGCAGATCATGTCCAATCACGTTTGCATGTATGTCACTTAACTACTGCAGGTGGCGTTGAAATTATTCGCTGGGCGAAAGCTCGCGGAATCAATGTAACTGCCGAAGTAACTCCGCATCATTTGATTCTCACAGATGAATTGGCAAAATCTTATGATCCGGTTTATAAAGTTAACCCACCATTACGTACTGAAAAAGATGTGATGGCTCTTCGTGAGGGTTTGGCAGATGGCACAATCGATATTGTGGCTACTGATCACGCGCCACATCCTGCTGAGAGCAAAGAGTGCGAATGGCAATATGCAGCCTTTGGAATGCTTGGGCTAGAGACTGCGCTCTCGATTGTTTGGCAGACGATGATTGAGAGCAAGTTGATTTCGATTGAAACTCTGCAGGCGCGAATGTCTTCTAAGCCAGCCGAAATTGGTGGTTATCACAAGCAAGGTCAACCTTTAGTTAAAGGAGCTCCTGCTAATTTGACCCTGTTCGCTCCAAGCAAAGCTTGGAAAGTTGATCGTGATCTGGTTGCTTCAAAGAGCAAGAACACTCCATTTCACGGAATGCAATTTGGCGGAAGTGTTGTAGCGACATATTTTGATGGCAGAGAGAGCTGGAGGGCGATTTAGTGAGTAAAGCTTTTCTAGTTCTAGACGATGGTCGTATTTTTGAAGGAAATACTTGGGGCGCAGAAGGTCGCACATTCGGTGAAGCGGTCTTTGCAACGGGAATGACTGGATATCAAGAGACCCTTACAGATCCTTCTTATCACAAGCAAGTTGTGGTTATGACCGCTCCTCACATTGGAAATACCGGTTGGAATCTTGAAGACAATGAATCTTCAAAGATTTGGGTAAGTGGATTCGTCGTTCGAAATCCATCACCAGTAACAAGCAACTGGCGCGCAACTGAAGATTTAGAGAGTGAACTAAGAACTCAAGGAATTGTGGGAATTTCTGGAGTTGATACCCGAGCACTCACTAGACATCTTCGAGATCGAGGCGCAATGCGAGTTGGAATCTTCAGCGATGAAGAGCTAAGTCGCGAAGAGATGGTAATCGAAGTACGCAAAATGGAGCAGATGAGTGGAAGTTTCCTCTCAGAATATGTTTCAACATCAGAAAACTACACAGTCCAAGCACCAAGTAAGCGTTTTAAAGTTGTTGCGTTAGACCTTGGAATTAAAGCTGCTACACCGCGTTCATTTGCAGAACGTGGAGTAGAAGTAACAGTTGTTCCTTTCAACACCAATGCTGAAACTATTCTAAACATGAAACCCGATGGAGTTTTCCTATCTAATGGCCCTGGCGATCCTTCCACGATGGATTCGGTAGTTGAAGTAGTGCGCGAAGTTTTAGCCGCAGAGATACCGATCTTTGGAATTTGCTTTGGTCATCAAATTCTTGGCAGAGCGCTTGGATTTGAAACTTACAAACTGCAATTTGGTCACCGCGGAATTAACCAACCTGTTCTGGATAAATTAACTGGAAAGGTTGAGATTACAGCGCATAATCACGGTTTCGCATTGAAAGCTCCGACAGAGGGGATTTTCACAACTGTTTATGGTCGCGGGGAAGTTACACACGTTGGATTAAATGATGGAGTCGTAGAAGGACTTCGACTTATTGACCGGCCAGCATTTAGCGTTCAGTATCACCCTGAAGCCGCGGCAGGACCACATGATGCGAGTTATCTTTTCGATAGATTTGTTAAGTTGATGGAAGACAGGTCAAAGTAATGGCTGTTGATTCCAGCATTAAGAGCGTGCTTGTAATTGGTTCAGGTCCAATTGTTATTGGTCAAGCATGCGAATTTGATTATTCAGGAACCCAAGCTTGTCGTGTACTTAAGAGTGAAGGCATTCGTGTTGTCTTAATCAATTCCAATCCAGCAACTATCATGACTGATCCGGAGTTTGCAGACGCAACATATATCGAACCGATTACTCCAGAATCAATCGAACAGATATTAATTAAAGAAAAACCGGATGCAGTTCTAGCAACTCTAGGCGGACAAACTGCGCTGAATGCAGCGATGGGGTTGCACGAACGTAGAATTCTGCAAAAGCACGGAGTTAAACTCATTGGCGCTGATGTTGATGCAATTCAACGTGGAGAGAATCGTGAACTCTTCCGAGCAATCGTGGAGAAAGTTGGCGGTGAATCTGCAAAATCAATTATTTGCCACACCATGGATCAGTGCTTCAAAGCAGTTGAAGCACTTAACTATCCGGTTGTAGTGCGCCCATCATTCACAATGGGTGGTCTTGGCTCTGGTGTTGCCTTTAATGCAGAGCAGCTAGAACAGATTGCTGGTGCAGGTCTTCGCCATAGTCCAACTTCAGAAGTGCTCTTAGAAGAATCAATTCTTGGCTGGAAAGAATATGAATTGGAAGTAATGCGTGATCGAAAAGATAACGTGGTAATTGTCTGTTCTATTGAAAATTTAGACCCTATGGGTGTTCACACTGGTGACTCCATCACTGTGGCGCCAGCCTTGACTCTAACCGACGTTGAGTTCCAAAAGCTCCGTAACTTATCGATAAATATCATTCGTGAAGTTGGAGTAGATACCGGCGGTTGCAATATTCAATTTGCAGTGAATCCGGACAATGGACGCATCATTGTTATTGAAATGAATCCTCGTGTTTCCCGTTCTTCGGCTCTGGCTTCTAAAGCAACTGGTTTCCCAATTGCTAAAATCGCAACTAAATTAGCTATTGGATACACCCTAGATGAAATTCAAAATGACATCACAAAGGTAACTCCAGCATCATTCGAACCGACTTTGGATTACATTGTCGTTAAAGCTCCAAGATTCGCCTTCGAAAAATTTGCAGATGCTGACCCACGCTTAACCACCACTATGAAATCTGTGGGCGAAGCGATGGCTATTGGTCGATCATTCCCAGAAGCGCTCCAGAAAGCACTTCGCTCGTTGGAGCGTA
>CAZUOG010000064.1:0-3459 GCA_964622225.1 uncultured Actinomycetes bacterium
GTTGGATTTCATCTTTTAGGTTCTGCTCTGTTCTGGTTTGCAGTGTGGCGAACAAAATTAAGTTTTAAATTTCACCGGATTGTAGATCCAGAATGAATGGAGAGGTAAATATGTCATTTACTTGGAGTAATGAAGACGATTTAGTCGTAAAGTACGCGCGCGCTTTAGCTGCTGATGCAGTGCAGAAAGTTGGAAACGGCCATCCAGGAACTGCGATGTCATTAGCGCCAGTTGCCTATCTTCTATTTCAAAAGCATATGGTGCATGATCCAAAAGATCCTAAATGGATTGGACGCGACCGATTTGTGCTCTCTTGCGGACACTCCTCTCTTACTCTTTACACCCAGCTTTACTTAAGCGGTTATGGTCTTGAGATGAAGGATCTCGAATCTTTCCGTACATGGAATTCCCTAACTCCAGGACACCCTGAATTTGGACATACTGCAGGCGTTGAAATGACTACCGGTCCATTGGGCGCAGGAATTTCCACAGCCGTTGGCATGGCTATGGCCGCTCGCTTTGAAAAAGGTTTATTAGATAGAAATTCATCGCTTTTCGATCACAATGTTTACGTAATTTGTTCTGATGGTGATTTGCAAGAAGGTGTTTCAGCTGAAGCCTCATCACTTGCAGGAACTCAAGAACTTGGCAATTTGATTGTAATTTACGATGACAATCGCATCTCTATTGAAGGAGATACGCACGTAGCATTTACCGAAAACGTATCTGCACGTTATGCCGCATATGGTTGGCACGTTGAAGAAGTTGCGGCGGCAAAAGATGGCTCTGTTGATATCAAAGCACTTGATGCTGCCATTGAAAGAGCTAAGAAAGAAACCACAAAACCTTCATTGATTCGTTTACATACTGTCATTGCATGGCCAGCACCAAAAGCACAAGGCACTTCGAAGTCACATGGCTCTGCACTTGGTGATGAAGAAATCGCAGCAACGAAGATTGCTTTGGGATTAAATCCTGATGAGAAATTTGCAATGCCTGCTGAATTATTGGCTCACGCAAGAAAAGTAACTGAACGAGGCGCCAAAGCACATGCTGATTGGAACAATGAATTAGATAAGTGGAAAGCGGCAAACTCCGAAAAAGCAGCGCTACTTGATCGTTTACTTGCGGGCAAATTGCCTGCGCTATCTCTTCCAGAATTTCCGGCTGATAAAGATATTGCTACCCGCGCAGCAAGTGGAAAGGTAATTAATGCTCTCGCCGATCAATTACCTGAACTATGGGGTGGATCTGCAGATTTAGCGGAATCAAATAACACCACAATCGAAAATGGTGGTTCCTTCCTTCCGGCAACTAGCAAAATGAAGAATGCAGATCCTTATGGGCGAATCATCCATTTTGGTATTCGTGAACATGCCATGGGTTCTATCCTCAATGGAATTACTCTAAGCGGACTTACAAAACCATTTGGCGGCACCTTCTTGATGTTTGCAGATTACATGCGCGCTTCAGTTCGCTTGGCAGCTTTAATGAATATTCCAACTACTTTTGTTTGGACCCATGATTCGATCGGTGTCGGCGAAGATGGCCCAACTCATCAACCTGTAGAACATTTTGCAGCACTCCGTGCCATTCCAAATTTCCAAGTCATTCGTCCGGCAGATGCCAACGAAACGGCAGCATGCTGGTTGGAAATCTTGAAGCGAAATAAGCCGGCTGGAATTCTGCTCTCTCGCCAAAACTTACCTGTATTGCCTTTAAATAGCGTTGGTGTATCTAAAGGTGCATATGCAGTGAAAGCTGTGGTTAATCCGAAAGTTTCAATTATCGCAACCGGATCTGAAGTTAGCGTTGCGCTAAAGGCTTCAGAGAAACTTGAAGCAGATGGAATCTCTACTCAAGTGGTATCTGCGCCATGTCTTGAATGGTTTGCCGAGCAAGATGCGGCATACCGCGAAAATCTTCTGCCAAAGAGCGCACTAAAGGTAAGTATCGAAGCTGGTATCGCACAAGGTTGGCGCGAATATGTCGGCGACAATGGCGTAATCATTTCGCTAGATCATTTTGGAGCATCAGCTGCGGCAGGTAAATTATTTGAAGAATTCGGATTTGGCCCGGATTCAGTTGTTGCGAAAATAAAGAAGGCGCTATGAAACTAACTGATTTAAAGTCTGCTGGAACAAGCGCATGGCTTGATGATTTATCGCGCGCAGCATTGACTACTACTTTGCCAGAACGAATTGCCCGCCAAGAAGTTTTTGGCGTAACGACTAACCCAGCTATTTTCCAAGCGGCCATTACTAAAGATCCAAGTTATCAAAGTGCGATTCAAGCAAATAAAAATGTATCTGCGGAAGAAATCGTTGAAACGTTAACAACGGAAGATGTTCGAGAAGCTTGCAAACTTTTTCGTCCAATTTACGATGCGACTAATGGCGTTGATGGTCGAGTAAGTATTGAAGTAGATCCAAGACTTGCGCACAACACCGATGAAACTATTGCTCAAGCAAAGCGACTCTGGACCATCATCGATCAGCCAAATTTGATGATCAAGATTCCTGCAACTCGCGCTGGGCTTCCCGCAATCACCGAAGTCATTGCTGCAGGCATTAGCGTGAACGTAACTCTTATTTTTTCTCTTACTAGATATGCAGAAGTAATTGATGCCTACCAGGCAGGAATCGAAAAGTGCGCTAATCCTTCCAATGTGCATTCAGTTGCTTCGTTTTTCGTTAGTCGTGTAGATAGTGCGGTAGATAAACTTCTTACCGATAACACGCTAAAGGGCAAAGCTGCAATCGCAAACGCGCGTATGGCTTATGAACTTTATCTTGAGAAATTTAAAGATTACCCACATAATCACCAAAGACCACTCTGGGCATCTACAGGTGTAAAGGATCCTTCATATAGAGCAACTATGTATGTAGATTCCTTAATTGCCCCAAACACCGTAAACACAATGCCTCCTAATACTTTAGATGCAGTAATCGCTGGAGTTATTGAGGCTGAGGACACAATTACTCCAAATATCGAGAGCGCAAAGGAAGAATTACTTTCACTTGCTGCCCTCGGCATAGATTTAGTAAAAATTACTGACGAACTTGAAGCCGATGGTGTCGAAAAATTTATGGCGTCTTGGGATGTCTTACTTGCAGAGGTAGAGAAAGCAAAGCAATGATCAAACTATCGGGTCCTTTAGTTGAAAAAATCGACCGAAACAGTGAGCTCTATAAGAAACTGAGCGTTGCCAATTCTCGTTTGGCGGTAAAAGACTCAACACTTTGGGGACCTGAGGCGCAAGCGGAAGCTTCTATTCGACTTAATTGGGTTGACCTTCCTGAGAGTTCTCGCGACCTGCTTCCAACTTTAGATGCGCTTGCGGCAAAGCATCGCGGTAAAAAGGTAGTGCTCTGTGGAATGGGCGGCAGCTCTTTAGCTCCAGAAGTAATCGCCGGAACTTATAAAAGGAGCGCTTTTATTTTTGACCTAACAGATCCT
>CAZUOG010000064.1:3593-6315 GCA_964622225.1 uncultured Actinomycetes bacterium
AACTATGCAGCACATGTATTAAATAGCGATCTAGCAAATTCTGTTGTGGTCGTAAGTTCTAAATCTGGATCAACTATTGAAACTGCTTCACAACGTGCAGCCACAGAGGCGGCATTGATTTCTCAAGGTATAGATCCGAAGGCACATATTGTTTTTGTAACCGATCCTGGCTCTCCGCTTGATAAAGAGGTACGCGCCGGTGGTTATTCGGTTGTAAATGCTGATCCAAATGTAGGTGGCCGATTCTCTGCGCTCAGCGCATTCGGCTTAGTTCCAACGGCATTAATTGGTGTGGATCCATCGATACTTCTTGATAGCGCTGCTGCGCAAAAGAGCGAATTGCTCAAATCAGAAAATGCGGCAATCGATCTGGCATATTTGATGTTCACTCAATCTGACCAATTTATCGCTTTTGCTGATTCGCATGCGATTCCTGGATTATCTGATTGGATCGAACAACTTATTGCAGAGTCAACTGGAAAAGATCAAAAGGGCCGTGTTCCTGTTGTAATTGGAAATTCGAATGACGCCATTGGTTCAAAGCAGATGTTGGTTACCTTTGATGCTGGTGGAGATTTAGTTGTTAGCGGAGATTTAGGCGAACATTTCATCACTTGGGAGTGGGCTACTGCTCTACTTGGAGTTGCACTGGAGATTGATCCATTTAATCAACCGAATGTGACTGAAGCAAAAAATGCTACTTCAGAATTACTATCTGAGTGGAATAACAAACTTCCAGCTTTGGACGCAACAGATTCACCTGAATTCGTTTTGAAAAATCTGACAGCAAATGTTGACGGTTACATCGCAATTCTTGCTTATCTAGACCGCAAGGAAGATGTGGCGTTGGTAGAACTTAGAAAAATACTCGCAGAGAAAACTGGAAAGCCAGTTACTTTTGGTTGGGGTCCACGTTTCCAGCACTCAACCGGACAATTTCATAAAGCGGGTCAACCAAACGGTTCGTTCTTAATCATCACTGCAGATTCAAATCAAGATTTTGATATTGCAGGTAAAGAATTTTCTTTCCAAACTTTAGTAATGGCGCAAGCGCTTGGTGAATTCCGCGCTCTTGGAGCAAGAAAATACCCGGTTGCTAGATTGCATCTAACAGACCGGGCCTCTGGAATCTCAGCGATTCTGGCTGCAGCTAAAGCTCTTTAATTACTCGTCTTCGCCGCGAAGTTTCTTCAAAGCATCTTCAAGAATCTTTGTCGCTTCTGCTGGAGTGCGACGTTCTTTAACGTATGCAAGGTGAGTCTTGTAAGGCTCATTCTTAATAGGTGAAGGTGGATTGTTCTTATCTTTTCCTGCAGGAAAACCGCAACGTGGGCAATCCCATTCGTCAGGAACTACAACGCCTTCTTCTTGTGCAAATGATGGACGTACTTCATGTCCATTTGCACACCAATATGAAACTACAAATCTTTCAATTGCTTCGCCGCGTTCGGCTTCTCCCATTGGGCCTGCGCCGACACGGCTACCGCGGATTGCGCTTCCGCCTGCCATTACTTAAGCACCAAGCTAAGAGCCACAACGCCTGCAAACCAAAGTCCGCCAACCACAATTGTGATGCGATCAAGGTTGCGTTCTACAACTGAACTTCCGCCATAAGTTGATGAAACTCCACCACCGAATAGATCAGATAGACCAGAGCCTTTGCCCTTATGTAGTAGAACTAAAAGAACCATCAAGACGCTAGTGATTACTAGCAAGATTGATAGAGCTAAAACCATTTTAAATATCCTTTAAATTACCTTTGGTAAGGGTCTTGAGGGTTGGAATTATAGTCTGCGAATTAGGAAGCTTGGACCGAATGGAACTTGGCGATTTTCGCAAATTCCTCTGGATCTAGGCTCGCGCCACCGACTAGCGCACCATCTACGTCTGGTTGCTTCATGATTTCAACGACATTTGAAGACTTCACCGAACCGCCATAAAGAATGCGACATTTCTCTGCGATTTCATCTGAGCCGATTTCTGACATCGCCTGACGAATAGCTAAACATACTTCTTGCGCATCTTCTGGCGTTGCGGTCTTGCCAGTTCCGATTGCCCATACAGGTTCGTACGCAATCACAATCTTCTTAAGATCTGGTTTGTGGAAGCCTTCGAGTCCAGCCTTAACTTGTGCAACTACGTGAGCCACATGTGTTCCAGCTTCGCGAATTGAAAGCTCTTCACCAACACAGAAAATTGGAGTGATTTCATTATCTAGCGCAGCCCTAATTTTCTTATTAATTAAAGCATCGCTTTCATTATGAATCGAACGACGCTCTGAGTGACCAACAGCAACAAATGAGCAACCAAGTTTTGCCAGCATTGAACCTGAAATATCTCCAGTGAATGCACCACTTGCTTCTGGTGATAAATCTTGAGCACCGTATCGAAGACGAAGACGATCGCCATCTACCAATGTTTGAATTGAGCGGATGTCGGTAAAAGGCGGAAGGATTGCGACATCAACTGAGTCGTAATCCTTATCGTCTAATGAGTAGACCAGCTTTTGGGCAACTGCAATTGCCTCAAGATGATTTAGATTCATCTTCCAATTTCCTGCCATAAGTGGTTTACGCATTTCTTCTCCTTTTTAAACCTAATCAAAAACCTAAAGCTTTTAGCCCAGGTAACTCTTTTCCTTCTAAGTATTCAAGTGAAGCTCCGCCACCGGTAGAGATATAACCGAAGTCGCTATCTGCAAAACCTAACTTACGCACTGCAG
>CAZUOG010000065.1:0-5552 GCA_964622225.1 uncultured Actinomycetes bacterium
CAAATACTGGCGATGGAATTTTGACGGCGCTGATGCTCCTACAAGAAGTTAAGAGATCAGGTAAATCTCTTAAAGATGCAGCAGCAATCATGCAGAAATTTCCGCAAGTTTTAATAAATATTAAAGATGTTGCAAAGGAAAAGCTTTCCTCATCTGAAGTTATTAAGAGTGCAGTTGAAAAGAGTGAAACAGATTTAGCAGGTGCAGGCCGTGTGTTATTGCGGGCATCAGGCACGGAAGCCTTAGTTCGCGTGATGGTTGAAGCCTCCACTGATACTCTTGCCTCCAGCGTCGCCGAGCAATTGGCAGAGGTAGTTAAACGAGAACTGGGGTCATAAGGTGTGCGGAATTGTGGGATATACAGGGCCACAGTCTGCAGTTACACCACTAATCGAAGGCCTTCGTCGCCTTGAATATCGCGGTTATGACTCAGCGGGTATCGCACTAGGTACTTCAAATAAATTATTCGTTGAGAAGAAGGCCGGAAAACTTTCGAATTTAGAAGGCGCTCTAGGAGCGGTGCCAAAGGTTCACTCAGGAATTGGCCATACTCGTTGGGCTACTCACGGTGGTCCAACTGATCGCAACGCACATCCGCATTTAGATAACGAAGGCAAACTTGCTGTTATTCATAATGGAATTATCGAGAATTATTCAGAGCTAAAAGCGGAACTTGAAAAGAATGGCCATAAATTCCATTCTGAAACTGATACCGAATCAGTCGCGCACTTATTAAGCGATTTACGTAAAGAACATAACGGTGATTTAACCGTTGCGATGCGCGAAGCGGTTAAACAGCTTCGTGGATCTTTCACTTTGCTTGCGGTGCATGCAGATAAGCCAGATTTAATTGTTGGCGTACGAAGAAATTCACCATTAGTTGTTGGCCTTGGCGATGGCGAGAATTTCATGGCATCGGATGTGGCTGCCTTTATTGAATACACCAAGCGCGCGGTAGAACTTGGCCAAGATGAGGTTGTAACTATTACTCCTAATGCAATTTCTATAACTGATCTCTCTGGCAAGGAATTGCAGCCACGTGAATATCAAATCACTTGGGATGCTGCGGCTGCACAAAAAGGCGGATTCCCGCACTTTATGCTGAAAGAAATTTTCGAACAGCCTAAAGCTGTTGCTGACACTTTGATTGGTCGGTTAGTTGATGGACATATTTCACTTGATGAATTGAATCTAACTGATGCCGAACTTAAATCTCTTCAGAAGATTGTGGTTCTGGCATGCGGCACCGCATATCACGCTGGATTAGTTGCGAAATATGCAATTGAAAAATGGGCAAATATTCCGGTTGAAGTTGAGTTGGCATCAGAATTTCGTTACCGCGATCCAATCGTGGATAAGAACACTTTAGTTATTGCAATTTCTCAATCTGGCGAAACTATGGACACATTGATGGCATTGCGTCATGCCAAGGAATTTGGAGCCAGAGTATTGGCAGTTTGCAATACAAATAGCTCAACAATTCCGCGTGAATCTGATGCCGTTATTTACACACATGCTGGTCCAGAAATTGCGGTTGCTTCTACAAAAGCTTTACTCACTCAGATTGTGGCAACATTTTTAATAGGCTTACATTTAGGCGAAGTTCGTGGCACTTTAAATAGCTCGCAAGTTTCTAAAATTTATAATGAAATGCTGGAATTGCCAGCAAAACTAGAACAGATTCTTGAAACAGTTGAACCAATTCGAGAATTAACTAGAAAATTTGCGGCAAACAACACAGTGCTTTTCCTAGGACGTCATGTTGGTTTCCCGGTAGCGCTAGAAGGTGCGTTAAAACTAAAAGAACTCGCATACATTCATGCTGAAGGATTTGCAGGCGGCGAACTAAAGCATGGTCCAATTGCGCTGATTGAGGAAGGAACGCCAGTAATTGCGATTGTTCCGAATACTCACGAGCATGGACTTGATGAGAAGATGCTATCGAATATTCAGGAAGTTCGAGCACGTGGCGCTAAAGTAATTGCAATTGCATCAGAAGGAATTGAGATTCCTGGTGCTGCTCACGTAATTCGAATTCCATCTTCGCCGCAGATTTTGCAACCGGTATTAGCGACAGTTCCGCTTCAAGTATTTGCATACGAAATGGCATGTGTTCGTGGCACCGATGTAGATCAGCCAAGAAACTTGGCTAAATCTGTAACGGTGGAATAAGTGGATCCTCGCCGTCAACAATTTAACCGCGCTTTAAAGTGGGTCGGAGTCTTATTTGTAGGATTCCTAGCGGTAACTCAACAAGTCATCACCAATGGCCCACTTATTCACCTAGATGCAATTATTTTTAATGCCCATCGCCCTAAACTAAATTCGCTAGAACATCTGATTCTGATGCGCATTGATAATTTAGGATTACGCGGCGTAACTGCAACGATTCTCTTAGTTACAGCATTCTTTATCGCTCGCAGATTTAAATCTTGGCGTCCACTAAATCTTTCAATCTTCGCGGTATTAGCTCTTAATTTGGTAGTTGGGCTTGCAAAATTAGGAGTCGGAAGAACTAAGCCACGTTTAAATGTTGATTTGGTTTACGCCGGCGGACTTTCATATCCATCAGGGCATGCATCAAATGCAATTCTGACCTGGGGAGTTTTGGCATACATTATTTATCGATATTCCCATCCAGATGCTTGGCATCCATATGCCATGGGCTTCTTAGCCGGGGCATTTACATTGGGTGTTTGCTTGGTTTCAGCATTTCGAAATACCCACTGGTTAAGCGATTTACTTGGCGGATTATTTATTGGTGGAGCGCTATTAGTTATGGTTATCGCTGTAGATAGATTCGTTCCTTCCGAGAAACAGACGAGGTAAAAAAATGATCGATGGCATCGGAATTGATGTTGTAGACATTTCTCGTTTCCAAGAATCTCTAGAACGTACTCCTGGTCTTAAAGATCGCTTATTTACTGAGGGCGAGAAAGGAAAAGGAATGGCTTCGCTTGCGGCGAGATTTGCTGCGAAAGAAGCATTAGCTAAAGCCCTTCACGTTCCTGCTGGTTTAAATTGGCATGATTGTGAAGTCTTAAATTTAGAAAATGGTCGTCCAGTATTCCTCTTTAGGAATCAAATAGCGGATTTAATCGATGGCGCCGATGTTCATTTAACTCTCTCTCACGATGCCGGTATTGCATCTGCGATGGTGGTAATTGAGAGATGAGAGAAGTATTAATTGATTTAAACGCTTTGAAATCAAACCTACAAAAGATTAAGAAGCATGCGGGTGTGCCAGTTCTTGCAGTTGTTAAAGCTGATGCATATGGACACGGATTGATTCCTTGTGCCAAAGCGGCAGTTGAAGCTGGTGCGGACTTCTTAGGCGTTGCATTATTAGAAGAAGCGATTTTGCTACGCGAGGCAGGAGTTAAAGCTCCGTTACTTGCTTGGCTAAACCCACCCGGCTTAGATTTTAAGAAAGCAGTTGAATTAAATATCGATCTAGGTGTTTCTTCGCTAGCAACTTTTGATGAAGTTAATGCAATTGATGGCGCAAGAATTCATTTAAAAGTTGAAACCGGAATGGGCCGTAATGGTTTTTCCGATGAATGGGCGGAGTTGTTAAACCGCGACTTGAGCAAAGTAGTCGGGGTAATGACACATTTGGCGCGTGCAGATGAACCTAATGAAGCCCAGAATTCACTGCAGTTAAAGAATTTTGATGACCGCGTTGCAGAACTGGTTGCAAAAGGCGTAAATCCAATTAAACATATTTCAAATACTGCTGCGACATTATCTAATACGGCAGCTAAATATGACATGGTGCGAGTTGGAATCGCTATGTATGGCTTATCGCCACTTGGTAAAGATTCGAACTTTGAGCCAGTGATGAAAGTTCGTGCAAGGTTAGTTTTAGTTAAAAAACTTCCTGCAGATCATCCAATTGGATACGGTGCAACAGTCAAAACTAAGAGCGTCACAAAAATAGGCATTGTTGGTATGGGATATGCAGATGGCATTCCTAGAAATGCTACTGGCGCTGGAGTCACTCACAACGGCAAGAGTGCGCCGCTTATAGGTCGAGTATCGATGGATCAATTTGCAGTTGACCTAGGTATTGATTCTGATGCGAAAACTGGTGATTGGGTGACAGTGATTGGTGAGAATTTCGACGCCTATGAATGGGCAAGAGCATGTCAAACAATTCACTATGAAATTACCACCCGAATGGCGCCGCGTATCAGACGGGAATATTTGAACTGATGAAAATCGAAACGCCTGAAGCGATGCAGGCGCTTGGAAAGCGCATTGGCGCAGAGCTTAAGGTTGGCGATGTTGTTGCGCTGGTCGGTCCATTGGGAGCTGGCAAGACGGAGTTAACCAAAGGAATCGCAGCTGCATTCGGAATCGAAGAGGTAACTTCTCCAACTTTCGTAATAGCTCGAAGTTATCGCTCAAATCCACCGTTAATTCACATGGATGCATATCGCTTATTGGCTGGTGCAAAACCGTTATATGAATTAGAAGATTTAGATTTGGACGCCGAGAAAGCGATTACTGTAATTGAATGGGGCGGGGAGTTGGTTGAGAAAATATCCAACCAGTACCTAGAAGTTCATATAAACAGAGATAGCGATATTCGCGAAGTATCAATTGTTGGCCATGGTTCAAGATGGCAAGGTTTTTCAATATGAAAACCACGTTAGCCATTGATACTGCGACCGCGCGTACTCAATTTGCCGTACTAAAAGGCAACGAATTACTTTGGCTACAAACTGAAGATGGCGCAAATACTCATGGAGATGTTTTAGCTAAATTCGGAGCGATTGCGGCAAAAGAAAATATAGATCAAGTAATTGTTGGTATGGGTCCAGGTCCATTCACGGGACTTCGAACCGGAATAGTTTTCGCTCAAGCTTTTGCCTTTGCTCGAGGTTTGCCAGTGCATGGTGTCTGTTCATTAGATGCGATTGCAACTGGAATAAATTTACCTGAATTCATCGTGGCTACAGATGCTCGTAGAAAAGAACTTTACTGGGCACGATATATTGGCGGGAAACGAGTCGGCGAACCAGTAGTTACCGCGCCAAGTGAAATTCCTGATCTTCCAATCTTTGGCGAAGGCGCATCGAAATATGTCCTGACTTCAGATGTTGAACATCTCTATCCAAAATTAATTGCGTTTCCTGAATTGGCACACGTCAATGGACCAATGTACTTACGCCACCCAGATGCAGTACCGACGGCGGATCGAAAATGATTTCTTATCGAGAAGCGACACTTTTGGATATTCCAGTTTTAGTTTCCATGGATCGCGTCTATTTTCCGCATACCGCCTGGCCAGCTGAGCAATTTCGCGCCGAAATTGGCAAAACCACCAGAATGTTTTTAGTTGTAGAAAACGATGCGCAAATAATCGCTTATGCCGGCGCTTTTCTGCCCAATGCCGGCGGCGAAGGTGACATTATGACTATTGCAGTTGCACCCGAATTTCGGCGCAAAGGAATTGCAAAAGAGTTAATTGCAAGGCTTGAATCTTGGGCTAAAGCGCGCGGTGCCATTGCGATGATGCTAGAGGTAGATGTTTCAAATATAGAAGC
>CAZUOG010000065.1:5670-6190 GCA_964622225.1 uncultured Actinomycetes bacterium
TGCTAGAAGTGGATGTTTCAAATATTGAAGCAATCAAGCTTTATCAGAATTTAGGTTATGAATCGCTAAATATCCGCAAGAATTACTATGGATATGGCCGTGATGCCCAGATTATGAGGCGTGGATTATGAGCCTTGTTATAGGAATTGAAACCTCTTGTGATGAAACCGCAATAGGAATTGTCAGAGATCGAACGTTGCTTGCAAATGTGATTTCTTCAAGCATGGATGAACATGCACGATTTGGCGGAGTGGTTCCTGAAATCGCCAGTCGCGCGCATTTAGAAGCATTCTTAAATGTATTGCACCAAGCTTTAAGCGATGCAAACATTAAATTGTCTGATGTTGATGCAATTGCGGTCACTGAAGGTCCTGGACTTATAGGTGCGTTGTTAGTTGGCGTTGCCGGTGCAACTGGTTTAGCGACCGCTTTAGATAAACCGTTATACGGAGTGAATCATCTTTCTTCGCACATTGCAGTCGATTAATTAACACACAACAAAGAGATCGAACCTACGATT
>CAZUOG010000066.1:0-6131 GCA_964622225.1 uncultured Actinomycetes bacterium
ATCGTTTCTGGCATTGCAAAAGGTGCTGGAATGCTCGCGCCGGCCATGGCAACGATGCTTTCGGTTGTGATGACTGATGCTGTAGTTGATCCAGATGAAGCAACGGTAGTTTTTGATAGAGCCGTTGAACTTACTTACAACCGAATCGATTCAGATGGTTGTACTTCAACTAATGACACAGTTTTATTTATGGCATCCGGTGCAAGCGGTGTGAAAGTTAGCAAAAGCGAACTAGCCGAACTTCTAAATGAAATTTGCGGATCGCTATCAGCTCAATTAGTCGCAGATGCCGAAGGGTCATCTAAGACGGTAGCAATCAAAGTTATTAATGCTGCAACGGAAAGCGATGCAGTGAATGTTGGTCGCGCGAACGCCCGCAATAATCTTTTAAAGTGCGCAATCTTTGGTGGAGACCCAAACTGGGGTAGAGTTCTGGCGGCTACCGGAACTGCTGATGCCCATTTTGATGCGCTCAATATTGATGTAAAGCTAAATGGTGTTCAGGTTTGCAAAGCTAGTGCGCCGGCAGAAGATCGAAATTTAGTTAAATTTGATAATCGCTTAGTAGAGATTGAAATCAATCTAAACGCCGGTAGTGAAAGTGCAACCATTCTTACCAATGACTTAACACATGACTATGTTCATGAGAATTCAGCGTATGCAACATGATAGTAATCAAATTTGGCGGTCACGCGATGACCGATACTTCAGGCACATTCGCTGAAGTTATCAAACGTTCACTAGATAAAGAGCCTTGCGTGATAGTCCACGGCGGGGGCCCACAAATTGATGCCGCACTTAAGACTCATCAACTCGATTCAACTTTTATCGGCGGTTTCCGAGTTACCACACCAGAAATCTTCGCGATCGTTCAGCAGGTGCTTAGTGGCACCGTCTTACGCGAAGTTGTTGGTCATCTGCGTGCACATGATGTTCCGGCAGTTGGCATCTCGGGTCGCGACGGTGGAACTTTGCAAGCAAGCATTCTGACAACTTTGGTTGATGGTACTCCAGCAGATTTAGGCAGAGTCGGTGAAGTCGAACATGTCGACACTGCACTTCTTAAGAGTCTATTAGATTCGGGATTTACTCCAGTGGTATCGCCGATTGCAGTTGAATTTGATGGCAACGTTGAAGTGCCGCAACATGGACTCAATGTGAATGCAGATCTAGCTGCTGCAGCGATTGCTGGCGCGCTCGATGCAACATCACTTATTTTCATGACAGATGTTCCAGGAATTTATCGAAACTGGCCAGATAGAGATTCGTTGATAAATGAAATCTCGGCGGCCGAATTAGAAAAAATCAAAGGTGACTTTGATGGTGGAATGGCACCAAAAGTAAAAGCTTGTTTAGATGCAATTGCAAAAGGCGCCAAGGTGGTTCGCATTATTGATGGCCGGGATCCCAAAGCACTTGATGATGCTTTATCTGGTGTTGGTGGAACTAAGGTGTATGCATGAAATCTGTAGAAGCCAAATGGGAGTCGGTCTTCCAAAAATCCTACGGAACACCTAAATTAAATATAGTCTCTGGAAATGGTTGCTATGTAACTGCTGATTCCAAGAGGCGCTATTTGGATTTCATCGGTGGTATCGCCACCAATGTATTAGGCCATTCCCATCCAACAATCGTGACAGCCGTTAGAAAGCAGATCGGAACTGTCGCGCACATAAGCAATCTCTATGCCAATCCAGTTTCTATGCAATTGGCAGAGAAGCTAATTGAAATGGTCGGAAGTAATGAAGCAAAAGTTTTCTTCTGTAATTCAGGAGCCGAAGCAAACGAAGCAGCGCTGAAGCTCTCGCGTAAAACTGGACGTAAGCGAGTAGTTTCAACTATTGGTGGTTTTCATGGTCGCACTATGGGCGCACTTTCAATGACCGGCCAACCAGCCAAGCGAGATTTGTTCGCACCGATTATCGAAAAGATTAAGTACGTGCCATTCGGAGATATTTCGGCCATGTCACGTGCAGTCAATAAGAAAACTGCCATGGTTATCGTCGAACCCATTCAAGGCGAAAACGGTGTAATTACTCCGCCGGCTGGCTATCTAAAATCTTTACGCGAAATTTGCGATGCTAATGGAGCTCTATTAGTTATCGATGCAGTGCAGACTGGAATGGGTCGCACTGGATTTTGGTTTGGTTACGAGCATGAAGAGATAACGCCTGATGTAATCACACTTGCTAAAGGTTTAGGCGGAGGACTACCTCTGGGAGCGATGATTGCAATCGGGCCCGCGTCGCACCTTTTCAAACCAGGCGAACACGGATCAACTTTTGGTGGCAATCCAGTTTCATGCGCAGCAGGTTTAGCAACCATTAACGAAATTGAAAAAAAGTCTTTAAATGAGAAAGCTCTCGAGACCGGAGAAATTCTTAAGATTGAGCTTTTGAAAATAGATGGAGTATCCGAAGTACGAGGTCGTGGGTTATTGCTTGGCATAGTCCTAGAAAAAGATTGGGCCAAGGAGATTGCTAATTTTCTTCTTGCAAAGGGAGTTCTGGTAAATGCGCCAAATGAGAACACGATTCGTATTGCTCCACCTTTGATTGTCACCAAAAAAGAATGCGATAAATTCATCAAGATATTTACTGAGGTATTAATAAATGGTTAATAGCGCTGCCGCAAGACGAGCGAAGGTTGTTTCTTTAGTTGAATCTGGATTGATTCATTCTCAACTCGATTTGGTCAAGGAACTCAAAAAAGCAGGATACAAAGTAACTCAAGCGACCGCTTCTCGAGACTTAGATGAAATTGGAGCGGTCAGAAGTAGCAATGGTTATCAATTAGCTAATTCGCCGGATGATTCAATGTCGCGTGTGCTATCAACTGATAATTTGATTTTAAGCGTTGAAGCTTCAGGAAATTTAGCCGTGGTCCGTACTCCGCCGGGAGGAGCGCAGCTCTTGGCCTCGAATTTAGATCACGCAAAATTGAAATCAATTATCGGAACTATCGCTGGAGACGACACGGTTCTGGTGGTTTCTCGTAAATCCAATGGTGGCGCGGAACTTGCGAAAGAATTGGTCGCTTTGGGAAAACAAAACCTTAAAAAGGGGAGAAAGTAATGGCGCTTTGGGGAGGTCGTTTTAGCTCTGGCCCTGCCGAGTCAGTTTTTGCACTCTCAAGAAGTGTGCACTTTGATTATCGACTTGCTCCATACGATTTACGTTCATCTTTAGCTCACCTCTCGGTATTAGAGAGCAGCGGAATAATAAATTTTCAAGACGCTTCAGCAATTGCCAAGGTCTTACGTGAAATTATGATCGAAGTTTCAAATGGAACATTTGGAATTAATGAAACTGACGAAGACATTCACTCGGCGATTGAGCGTTCAATGATGGAACGAATTGGCGATGTTGGTGGCAAATTGCGTGCTGGTCGTTCTAGAAACGATCAAGTAGCCACAGATTTACGGCTATTTTCTATTGATCACATGTTGCACATTGCTGGCTTGATTACAGAACTGCAGAGCGCGCTATTAAATAAAGCTAAGGAATACGCAGATGCACCTGCCCCTGGTTTTACTCATTTGCAACATGCGCAACCGGTTCTATTTGGTCATGAATTAGCAAAACATGTTCATGCATTTGCAAGAGATCTAGATCGAATTAATGATTGGCTAGCCAGAACTTCTTATAGCCCATTGGGAGCTGGCGCACTTGCAGGTAGTTCATTGCCGCTAAAACCAGAAGAAACTGCGAAACATCTTGGATTCAATGCCGCAATGGGTAACTCGATTGATGCAGTAAGCGATCGTGATTTTGTTGCAGAAGCACTCTTTATTCTGGCAATGGTTGGTGTTCACCTATCAAGAATCGGGGAAGAGTGGTGCATTATGGCAACTTCTGAATTTGCCTGGGCAAAGCTTGATGATGCTTTCTCAACTGGTTCATCAATCATGCCTCAAAAGAAGAATCCAGATATGGCAGAACTTGCTCGTGGTAAAGCAGGACGTTTAGTTGGCAATCTAACGGGCGTACTCACAATGTTGAAAGGTCTACCTTTTGCATATAACCGCGACTTACAAGAAGATAAAGAACCATTATTCGATTCAATCGATACTTTGAATTTAGTACTTCCAGCAGTTACTGGAATGGTTGCGACTACATCATTTAATCGCAAAAAGATGGCCGAAGCCGCCCCGGCAGGTTTCTCTTTAGCAACGGAGATTGCGGATTACTTGGTCCGAAAGAATATTCCTTTCGCGCATGCACATGAAGCTGCAGGCAAGTGTGTTGCCATTGCAGAAAGTGGCAACAAAGAACTTCATCAATTAACCGACGAAGAATTCGCAAGCGCACACACGCAATTAGATTCTGGAGTGCGTCAGGTATTAACAGTTGAAGGAGCTCTTGCAGGGCGAACAACTCATGGCGGCACAGCGCCTAGTCAACTATCAAAGCAATTTGCCGAATTGGAATCACAGATCAAATCAGCACAATCAATAATTAGCAACGAAGCTAAGAACTTCTCTGAAATGATGGGTAAATGAGTAAGGGCAAAGAACTCCTAGAAGAGCTGCGATGGCGTGGTTTGGTTGCACAAACAACCGATGAAAAGGCGCTAATTGAACAATTAGATAAGCCAACTACAGTATATCTAGGCATTGATCCAACTGCGCCATCAATTCATTGCGGTAATTTGGTGGTGCTATTGGTTCTGAAGCGCATGCAGCAATATGGCCATACGCCCATTGCACTTGTTGGTGGCTCAACCGGTTTAGTGGGTGACCCATCAGGAAAGAGCGAAGAGCGCTCATTTAATGATGAAGAAGTTGTCAAAGAATGGGTAGAAAGAATTCGCAAACAAGTATCAAAATTCTTGGATTTCGATGCAAAAGGCAATGGCGCCATTGCGGTTAATAATTATGACTGGACTAAAGAATATTCTGCACTCCGCCTGCTTCGCGAAATTGGCAAACATTTCAGCGTAAATCAAATGCTTTCAAAAGATTCAGTTCAAAGTCGCATTGATGCGAATGGAATTTCTTATACTGAGTTTTCTTATCAAGTTTTGCAAGGGCTTGATTATCTTGAACTCTATCGCCGTCACGATTGCAAACTGCAAATTGGTGGTTCAGATCAATGGGGCAACATCGTTGCAGGTTTAGATTTAATTCGTAAAGTAGAAGGCGGAAGTGCTCATTGTTTAACTTCGCCACTTCTAGTTAAGTCTGATGGTTCAAAGTTTGGTAAGACTGCATCTGGAACTGTCTGGTTAGATCCTGAAATGACATCTCCTTATGCATTTTTCCAGTACTGGATTAATACTCCAGATGCAGATGTAATTGGATTCTTAAAGGTATTTACTTTCTTAAGCAAAGATGAAATTTCACAGATTGAAAAATCTATGCAAGAAAATCCTGGTGCCCGCGAAGCGCAGAGAACTCTGGCTCGAGAATTAACTTCACTAGTGCATTCACCTGAAGATGCAGAAAGAGTTGAATTCGCAGCCAAAGCGCTATTTGGTCAAGCAGAAATTTCTGAATTAGATGAAAAAACTTTAACTTCATCATTAAAAGAACTCCCATCAACTGAAATTTCACTTGATGAAATACCATCTTGGGTGGATCTCTTAGTTGCAACTGGGGTAGTTGATTCAAAATCTGCTGCACGTCGCATCGTTAAAGAGGGCGGCGCATATCTCAATAACCAAAAGGTCTCAGATGAGTCATTTACACCACAAAAATCCGACTTTTTACACGGGAAAGTGGCACTTTTACGTAAAGGTAAGCGAGATTTAGCTGCAGTTTGGGTCAAGTAACCACTAAAAAACCCATATAAATCAAGCTTTTTTACCTAGTGTCAATAATTTTCTATAATGTAATAATTGTCGATAAAATATAGGGAAATATAGGGTTGGGTTTTAGCCCGATTTGACCTGTCAGGCTGGTCGCCCCTATAGTTCATCTCCTTGCAGTGAACCGGAATGAGCGTGAAAACGCCAGTACGAACTGTAAAAAGCCCGATTTTAGCGGCTTTTCGTCTGGATCAAACTCGATTTGACCCTTCGCGGAAGCCTGTTATAAGTTAGGCCGCTGCCCTAGCAGATCGTGTATTTTCATGAAATGCGAGTGCGCAACCGTAACTTGAGAACTCAACAGCGTGCCATAAGTCAATGCC
>CAZUOG010000067.1:0-5978 GCA_964622225.1 uncultured Actinomycetes bacterium
CACCTTGGAATTATCCAATGATGATGGCGGTCTGGAAGTGGGCGCCAGCAATTGCCGCAGGTAACACTGTGGTTTTAAAACCCTCAGATACCACTCCGATGTCTACAGTTTTTATGGCTGAAGTAATGAGCGAATTTCTTCCAGCTGGTGTTATTAACGTTGTGACTGGCGAGCGCGAAACCGGTCGACTATTAATCGAACATCAAACTCCAGCGATGGTTTCAATTACTGGTTCAGTTCGCGCAGGAATGGAAGTTGCAGGAAGTGCTTCTAAATCATTAAAGCGAGTTCACCTTGAACTAGGCGGGAAAGCGCCGGTTGTAGTTTTTGCAGATGCAGATTTAGCAAACGCTGCAGAGACCATAGCGATTACTGGTTTCTTTAACGCCGGACAAGATTGCACCGCTGCAACTCGTGTAATTGTTGAAGAGAGCGTTTATGACGAGTTTGTTGGTTTATTAGCGGCTCAAGCCAATGGTTTGCAGACAGGCGCACCATCTGAAGAAGATGTGCTCTTTGGTCCAGTTAATAACGCTAACCAGCTCGCTCGAGTTACAGGATTCTTAAGTGATGTTCCGACACACGCCAAAGTTGTAGCGGGAGGTAAGCAGGTTGCACGTGATGGATTCTTCATTGAACCAACCGTGATTGCAGATTTGAAGCAGAGCGATCGCCATATTCAAGAAGAGATTTTTGGCCCAGTAATTACTGTTCAAAAGTTCAAAGATGAAGCCGAAGCGATTCAAATGGCAAATGGCGTGGAATATGGCTTGGCATCATCTGTTTGGACCACCAATCACGGTCGCGCTATGCGCCTTGCTAAGGCTTTTGATTTCGGATGTGTCTGGATCAACTGCCACATTCCATTGGTGGCTGAGATGCCACATGGTGGCTACAAGCGAAGCGGTTATGGCAAGGATTTAAGTAGCTACGGATTTGAGGATTACACCCGAATCAAGCACGTCATGACTAATCTCAACGCCTAAGTTTTAGATATTTGGTCGTCAAAGCAACACTTGGGGGTTAGGATTTCCGCGTAATTTAAGTGACGAGAAAGGCCCCGTATGTCTGAGAACGATTCAATGCTTAACGAACTAAAAACGCTCGCGAAATCTAGCGTTTCACGTCGTTCGGTTCTTGCAGGTGCAGGCGCAGTTGGCGCTGGTTCATTACTTGCAGCATGCGGTGGCGGCGGAGGATCAAGCGCAGATGTGCGTTGGGGTAACTGGACTCTTTACTTAGATTACGACAGCAAGAAGAAGGTTTATCCAACTCTCGAAGAATTTACTAAGCAGACAAAGATCTCTGTTAAGTATTTAGAAGACTACAACGATAACGATGAGTTCTATGGAAAAGTTCAAGGCCAGTTAAAGTTAAAGAAAGATATTGGCTACGACGTAATCTGCCCAACTGACTGGATGGCAGCTCGCTATATCCGTCTTGGGTATGCGCAGAAATTAGATAAAGCAAATATTCCAAATTCAAAGAATATTCTTCCAGCGCTCGCACACGTTCCTTATGACACCAATCGTGATTACTCACTAACTTGGCAAGGAATCATGGGTGGCTTCACTTGGAATAAGGAGAAGTTGCCAAAGGGAATTCATACCCTTGATGAACTTTTTGCTCCAGCAAATAAGGGAAAGATTGAAGTTCTTACCGAACTTCGTGACACTGTTGGCGTGATTATGTTGGCGCAAGGCGTTGATATCACTAAGTTCACTGCTGATCAGTATCACAATGCCCTTGATTTTCTACAGAAGAAGATCTCTGATGGATTCATCCGTCAGGTAAAGGGAAATGATTACAAGGAAGATTTGATTTCAGGCGATGCAGTTGCAGTTATCGGTTGGTCGGGCGATGCCTTCCAGCTTGCTGCGGAAAATGACGGCAAGTTTGATTTCGCAATTCCAGAATCAGGCGGAACTATTTCAGCTGATAACTTCATTATTCCAAGCACAGTTACTGCAGAAACAAAGCCAAAGGTAGAGAAGTTAATTAACTACTACTACGACCCAGCAGTGGCAGCAAAGGTAGCGGCTTACGTTAACTACATCTGCCCAGTTGAAGGCGCACAAGCAGAGATGGAAAAGATTGATCCAGCTCTAGCTAAATCAGAATTGATCTTCCCAACTGCGAAGACTCAGTCAAAACTACATGTATTCCGTAACTTAACTCCTGCTGAGGAAACTGAGTTCACAGATGCATTCCAAAAGGCGACTGGTAACTAAGTCACGTGGCAATTGCTACTGCGCGAGGCGATCTCAAGTTATCAAACGTCACCAAAACTTATGGTGACTTCACTGCTGTAAACGATTTATCGTTAACAATTCCTGCTGGTTCTTTCTTTGCACTTCTTGGACCATCAGGTTGCGGCAAGACCACTACTCTTCGCATGATTGCAGGTCTTGAAGAGCCAACAAACGGCACTATGCATTTGGGGGATCAGAACATAACTGATCTTCGCCCTTATCAGCGTCCAATCAATACTGTTTTCCAGAACTACGCGCTGTTCCCACACCTTTCGATTTTTGAAAACGTGGCATTCGGTATGCGCCGTCGTGGCATCAAGGATGTGCAATCAGAAGTTGAGCGCGTATTGAAACTTGTGGAACTTCCACATTTAGCAGATCGCAAACCGACTTCGCTATCTGGTGGACAACAACAGCGCATCGCACTTGCTCGCGCAATTGTTAATAAGCCAGCGCTACTTCTGCTCGATGAGCCACTAGGCGCACTTGATCTTAAGCTTCGTCGCCAGATGCAGATTGAATTAAAGTGGATTCAAACTCAAGTTGGTCTGACATTCGTTCACGTAACTCACGATCAGGAAGAGGCCATGACTATGGCCGACACCATCGCAGTTATGAATGACGGTCGTATCGAACAGATGGGTACTCCTGAAGATCTTTATGAATCACCAAAGACTGCATTCGTAGCTAACTTCCTTGGTCAATCAAACTTAATTCGCGGCACTATTAGCGGAAACGATGGAGATAACAACATCGTTGAAGTACATGGTCAGAAGATTGCTCTTCCGAAGTCACGCACCTTTACCAATTCAAATAATGTGCTCTTTGGAATTCGCCCAGAGAAGATTGATATCGATTACGAAAACGAACCAGGGGATGGCAACATTCTTCGCGGCGGTAAAGTCGTAGACGTTTCTTTCGTCGGTGTGTCAACTCAGTATCAAGTTGAAATGCCATGGGGCCAAGAACTGATGGTCTTTGAGCAGAACGACGGAACTTCACCGATGTTAGAACTTGGAGATCAGGTTCGTCTGCAGTGGATGCCAAAGTTCACTTTCGGTTTAGATGGCGCACAAGATGCTGACGCTGGATCAGAAGTAAATCCAGAAGAGTAATGGCATTTCTTCACGCAGCAGCAAGCCATGCTAAGAGCGGCGGCCTAAAGAAAGGTCGCCTGCCTTATCTATTACTTGCACCAGGGCTAATTTTTCTCTTCTCTTTCTTTATTCTGCCGATTGCAAATCTTGCAACCACATCTACGCAGACACCAGTAAAAGGTGGAGATACAGGCGCTTACGAACAGACTTGGCATTTCTCAAACTATGTAACTGCATTTACCGAAAACAAGGAACAGTTCGGTCGTTCATTTTTATTTGCATTCTTAACTACGATTTTGGCGCTGACAATTGCATATCCACTTGCATACGCGATTGCATTTAAATCAGGTAAATACAAGAACGTGCTTTTAGTTTTAGTTGTAGCACCGTTCTTTACCTCATTCTTGCTCCGCACCATTGCGTGGAAGCAGATTCTTGGGGAAGAAGGACCAGTTGTTCAAACTCTAAGAGCTCTACATATCATTTCGCCAACCACTACTTTGACCGCTTCTGCATTCGCTGTGGTTTCAGGTATGACTTATAACTTCTTGCCGTTTATGACTTTGCCACTTTATGCCTCGCTTGAGCGCATCGATCCACGTACCCTTGAGGCAGCAGGAGATTTATACGCAAATGCATTCACAACTTTCCGTAAAGTAACTTTCCCGCTGTCTATGCCAGGAGTTGTGGCCGGAACTTTGCTTACATTTATTCCAGCAGCTGGTGACTATGTAAATGCTGCAATTCTTGGAAACCCACAAACCAAGATGCTCGGTAACGTAATTGATTCAAAGTTCTTCAAAGTTGTTGATTACCCAACCGCAGCGGCGCTTTCATTTATGTTGATGTTTGCGATTTTGATTCTGGTTTCTGTCTATATTCGCCGTTCCGGAACGGATGAATTGGTATGACAAAAATCTGGCGCTGGTTTGGCAATAATCTAATTCGCATCTACGCAGTAGTTGGATTTACTTACCTTTTTATTCCTATTGCTTACACCTTTGCCTTTTCATTTAATGATGCTGGAAAGTCCAACTTAACTTGGCGCGGATTTACTTTCGCTAACTGGCAGAACCCATGCGGCGCTCCAGATGTATGTACCGCACTAGGAAATTCCATCCAGGTCGGTTTAATTGCGACCTTATTTGCAACGCTACTTGGCACATTGATTGCTTTTGCTCTAGGTCGTCATTCATTTAAGGGTCGCTCATCAACAAACCTTTTGATCTTCCTGCCTATGGCAACTCCAGAAGTTGTTATGGGCGCATCTCTTTTAGCGATGTTTTTGTCATTCAAAATCAATCCAGGATTCTTAACCACAGTTATTGCCCACACCATGTTCTGTATTTCATTCGTGGTCGTAACTGTGAAAGCTCGTATCGCATCTCTTGATCCACGATTAGAACAAGCTGCGATGGATCTATATGCAAATGAGGTAGAAACTTTCCGTCGCGTAACTTTGCCATTGGTAATGCCAGGTATCGCATCTGCTGCGCTTCTTGCATTCTCATTGTCATTCGATGATTTCATCATTACTAACTTCAACTCTGGCACTATGTTGACCTTCCCGAAGTTTGTTTATGTATCTAGCGCTCGTGGTATCCCACCTCAAGCAAACGTCATCGGTTCAACTATGTTCTTTGTCGCGCTTGCGATCGTGATTGCTGGCCAAATCGTTGGCCGAAAGAAGGCGAGGGCATGACTAACCACGGCAATATGTACGGTCCAGATTTCACTTTTCTTGGAATCGAACGCTGCGATTTAGATAAGCCAGAGACTTATAAAGATGCTGATGTCGTAATTGTTGGTGCGCCGATTGATTCTGGAACATCACATAGAAGCGGTGCAAAGTTTGGTCCGCAAGCAATCCGCATGGGGGATTACTTACCTCATGATGGAGAGCGTCCGCATTTAGCGCTTCGCGTTGATGGCCTTAAAGATATTAAAGTCGTCGATGCTGGCGATTTAATTATGAATGGTGGCAATTTAGAAGCTTCCTTAGCGCTACTTGCTGAAGCAACTGAAAAGATTTCTCGCGCGGGTGCAATTGCACTTGTATTAGGTGGCGATCATTCAATTGCATCTGCCGATGTTGCAGGTATTGCAAACCACCGCGGTTTAGGCAAAGTTTCCATGATTCACTTCGATGCACACGCTGATACCGGCGCAGATCAGTGGGGAGCGCTAGTAGGGCACGGAACTCCGATGCGTCGTTTAATTGAAAATGGCCATGTACGCGGTGATCGTTTCTTGCAATTAGGTTTGCGTGGATACTGGCCAGATGATGCAACTCTAAATTGGATGCGCGATCAAGGCATGCGTTCATATGAGATGACTGAGATTCATCACCGAGGACTTAAAACAGTTTTAGATGAATCATTTGCAATCCTTACCGATGGTTGCGATGGAGTTTTCTTATCTGTAGATATCGATGTGGTTGATCCAGGAATGGCGCCAGGAACTGGAACTCCAGAACCAGGTGGAATGACTTCACGTGAATTGCTAGAAGCAGTTCGTCGCATTTGTTTAGAACTTCCAATTGTTGGAATTGATATTGTTGAAGTTGCGCCACCGTTTGATAGCGCAGATATCACTGCAATTCTTGCTAATCGTGTTGTACTTGAAGCGC
>CAZUOG010000068.1:0-3055 GCA_964622225.1 uncultured Actinomycetes bacterium
TGACTACCGAGCGATTATTGGCTTATCGCAAGACCTATATCGCGATGCTAATCAGCTCCCTGCTTAGTTTGATTGCATCATTGGTGCTCTCAATTGATGCCTGGAAATTAGCGGGAAATCCAAACTCTAAATTTGCTTGTGATATCAACGCAGTAGTTTCTTGCGGCAAAGTGGCAAAAGCGTGGCAATCTACGTTACTCGGTTTTCCAAATGCATTTATTGGTTTGATGACAGAGCCAGTAGTAATTACAGTGGCAATTGCCGGTTTGAGCTTAGTAACTTTTCCTAAGTTATTTTTACGAATCGCTCATTTTGTGTACGGCTTAGGTCTGCTATTTGCACTCTGGTTACTTTCACAGAGTTTCTTTGTAATTAAAGCATTCTGCCCTTGGTGCTTACTTGTAACAGTTTCTACCGTTACGGTATTTAGTACTATGAGCAGAATTAATCTAGTTGAGAACACTTGGAATTTATCCGAAGCCAACTACGCCAAAGTAATGAATTTCTTAGATCGTGGCTGGGGTCGAGTTATTTACACCGCGATTTATACCTTCTTGGCTATTGCAATAATTTTAAAATATGGCAATCAGATTTTTTAAACAGATTTTTTAAATAGCTAAGATAACAAAGGTTAAGTAAAGGTAAAAAAGGGCAGGCGCATGAAACGCGGAATCTATGTAGCCTTTGACCAACTGCATCGCAATTACGGAGCGCTAAAAGAAGCTAATCCAAAAACGGATTTAATTATTCTGATTGAGAGCCAGCGGACGCTTGAGAGTAGAAAGTGGCATTTCCAACGGCTCTGGTTCATGATTTCTGCTGCTCGACATTTTGCAGCTGATCTAAGTGGCGAAGGTTTTGAAGTGACTTACTTGCAGGCGCCAAGCACCAAAGCGGGAATTGAAAAAGCTATTAAAGATAATGGGCTTTCTGAAGTTATTGCGGCAGCGCCAAATTCATTTAAGCTCTATGAAGATTTGCGAGATTTAGTTAAATATCAACCGAACGACTTCTTCTTAACAGATAGAGCAGACTTCCTAAATTGGGCCAAGAGTCAAAAATCTTTGCTCATGGAGAATTTCTATCGCCAGCAGCGTAAGCGGCTCAATATTCTGATGGAGGGTGAAAAACCAGCAGGGGGCGCTTGGAATTTCGATAAAGAGAATCGCTTAACTCCACCTAAAGGCTATCAATTTCCAGATTATCTAACGCACCAAAAAGACAAGTTGGATTTAGAGGTTGAAGCCGAATTAGCAAATTCCAATTTAAACCTGTGGGGAGATCGTCCTGCAGATAATTGGGGTACTACTCGTGCCGCCGCCATAAAGCAACTGAATTATTTTCTGGAATTTCACTTTGCAAATTTTGGCCCTTATGAAGATGCAATGCTTGGCGAGAATTGGTCATTACATCATTCATTGCTAAGTCCTTATTTAAATATTGGACTACTGCATGCCTCAGAAGTAATCGATGCGGTTCGAAAGCGTTATCAAAAAAGGGATGTGCCACTTGCATCTTGCGAAGGTTTTGTGCGCCAAGTAATTGGTTGGCGTGAATATATAAATGGCGTTTACTGGTTCTTTGGTGAAAACTACCGCAATCAAAATCATTTCCAGTTGAGTCGACCACTTCTACCGCTCTTTCATGATCCTGCAAAAACTCAGATGGCCTGTGTCTCAAAACAAATCTCTGACATTAAAGCGCGAGCATGGGTGCACCACATTCCACGATTAATGGTCTTAAGTAATTTGGCGCTTTTAGCGGGAGTAAAGCCAGATGAATTTTTGGGTTGGATGCGCGAAGTATTTATAGATGCCGCCGATTGGGTAATGGTGCCAAATGTAATTGGCATGGGCATGCACTCTGATGGCGGAGCAATGATGACCAAGCCATATATCTCTGGCGGTGCTTATATTTCCAAAATGGGTAATTTCTGCAAAGGTTGTAAATACGATCCAAAACTTAGAACCGGCGAGGCCGCCTGCCCATTTACCAATCTTTATTGGAATTTTCTTGATGAACATCTGGTTGAATTCCAAGGTAACCACCGCATGTTCCAGCAGGTTAATGGTTTAAAACGGCTAAAAGATTTGCCGGAATTAAAGGTGGAAAGTAAACGCATTCTTGATGGACTATCCAGAGGTGAGATTTGAATCGGTTAAATATCCGACGCTTCGGCGAGGGCCCTACCAAGTTGGTGGCTATTCACGGCCTTGGTTCTGCCAGCACTGCTTGGGATTTAGTGCAACCAGAGCTATCCAAACACTTTGAATTTATTACCTTAGATCTACCTGGCCATGGCCAAGCAACTATGTCAGCAACTTTGGATATGAACCCAGCCGCTATTTCGGAACTTTTAATCGAAGAAATAAAAAATTATGGAGTTGATGAATTCCATTTAATTGTCAATTCCTTAGGTGGTTGGATTGCACTTGAGATGGCAGCGGCATTTCCTAAGCAAGTTCTTTCAGTAACTGGTGTAGCGCCAGCCGGACTTTGGTTAACACCTAAGACTCATCGAAATGGAGAACTTGCAATTAGTCGTTATTTAGCAAAACTTACCTATCGATTTGCCACACCAATTTCTAAAATAAAATCTTTAAGAAAAATTGGCTTTAAATTAGTCAGCCCTCAATGGGAAAAGTTCTCGCCCGAAACTTGCGCTAAGGCTGCAATTGCTATGGGTAGCGCAACTGGTTATTACAAATTATGGGATGCATTTTTAGGAAATCGTTTTGATAAAGATATCTCTGCGGATATTCCGGTAACCATAATTTTTGGCGATACTGATTACACATTACCGGCTGCCAACAGCCAAGAAAAATCACTAGCTCCTAAGCACTCTAAATGGGTGGTCTTACCTGAATCAGGTCATGCGCCAATGTGGGATCAAGTTGATGCAGTGATTGCAGAAACTCTAAACACCGTAATGGCGAGTAAATAAAATGAATTTTAAAACCGTCGCCTGCGCAATTGGCATTATCTTGGTGCTTGTTTATGCCGGCGGTTCCGGAATTTGGGTTAACACCTCTCCTGTTTGGTATACCTCTTTAAA
>CAZUOG010000068.1:3169-5920 GCA_964622225.1 uncultured Actinomycetes bacterium
GGGTTAACACCTCTCCTGGTTGGTATACCTCTTTAAATCGACCAATTTGGCAGCCGCCGGACTTTGTTTTCGGTCTAATTTGGCCATACAACTTTGTCGTAATAGGACTAACTGCGGTGCATATCGTGCATAACCAAAGCCGAAATACCTCAATTGTTTGGCTAACTATTTTCGCGCTATCGGTAACTTTTGCACTTAATTGGGCTTATCAATTTTATGTGCCTCATAATTTACAAATAGCCGCAATTAGCCTGATTTTGACGGCGGTACTGACCCTGCCGTTAACTTTTATGGCCTTTAAATCCTCTTTACTTTATGGATTATTATTTCTCCCGTATCAAGCTTGGGTAATTACCGCATCATTACTTTCCAGCTCATACGCAAAATTAAATTAGCTAAATCTCTTTGAGAATGGAACTTAGATGTCTTCAAATCTTTCACTTGCGGTATCTAATTTAACTTCTGTCGCTGTAATAGTTTTCTTTCTAGGGCTACTTGCTGCAAGAATCAAAAGCGATGTGCGAATTCCAGAGCAGGTCTATCAAATCATCTCTATATATTTGTTATTTGGTATCGGATTAAAGGGTGGACACTCTCTCAAGGAGGTTACTTTTAGCAGTTTTGTGATTCCGGCCTTCGTTTCAATTGCACTTGGCATTGTGATTCCATTGGTAGCATTCTTGATTCTTGGTCTAATTAAGAATTTAAATTATGCAGATCGTGGCGCGATTGCTGCACATTACGGCTCTACTTCTCTGGTCACCTTCTCTGCGGCTTTACTATTTCTAGAAACAAATGTCATTCAAGTAGAAGGATTCGCGACAGCGTTACTTACTCTGCTGGAAATTCCGGGAGTAATTGTTGGTGTTTATTTAGGTGCCAGATTTAGCCATAGCAATGTCGCCTGGAGCCAAACACTGCGCGAAGTAATTACCGGCAAGACAGTACTTTTATTGGTTGGCGGTTTAATTGCTGGAGCACTTACTACAAGTGCTGGCTACGAAAAGGTCACGCCATTCTTTATCGAACTACAAAGTGGTTTTCTAGTTTTATTCTTACTGCATCTAGGTTACTTAGCTGGTAGTAATTGGTTAGAGATCAAAAATGTTGGGCCCTCTTTGGCCCTATTTGGAATCTTATTTCCAATTGCATCTGGCTTACTAGGAGCAGTTGCCGGAACTTGGGCAGGATTATCTGTTGGCGGCGCTGCAATTCTGGCCGTACTTTGCGCAAGTGGATCTTATATTGCAGCTCCGGCCGCCGTTTCGATAGGGCTACCTTCTGCAAATGCTTCGCTGGCATTGATGTCTAGTATCGGCGTAACTTTTCCATTTAATCTAATCTTTGGAATTCCGCTCTACTTACAGTTTGCTAAATTTCTCGGAAATTAACTTCGATTAGAAATTTAAGAATTACCAGGGAACAACTTCGTTATCTTCCCAAAGTAATCCGGTTTGAGTAACTCCAGCAGTTAATTCACGAGTTGCCAGCCAAACAGCAGTTGCTGCGCCTTCTGCTGCAGAACGTGGCGCATTTTCTCCACCCATATCGGTTCGTGAATGATTTGGGCAGATCGCATCAACCCAAAATCCCCTGCTTCCATGTCCCGTTTCATGTGCCAAATTTCTAACCAGCGCATTTACCCCCGCTTTTGAAATTCTATATGGCGCAAGTCCTCCGGCATTACCTGGGCCTGACATTCTTCCTAAACATGCGCTGTAAATAATTACCCTGCCATTTCTAGCATCAGCCATTTTTGCGCCAACTTCATTAACAATCGTAAATACTGAATCTAAATTAATGCTCATAACTCTGCGCCACTCTTGGTCATTTGTCTTTAGAGTTTTCGCTAGACGATCAGACATCACACCATGGGCCAAAATTAAAATCTCTGGCACTCCATATTTCTCAACCGCCTTATGAAAAACATCTCTGGTCTCTTCGATGTTTGAGAGCTCAACAAATTCAATTGGTGAATTAAGTTCCTGGCCGGCTTGGTGCAGTTTTTGAGTATCTCGTGCAAATAGAACAATTTGATGACCTTTCGCCTTTAGCGCTTTAGCGGTCTCAAAACCCAGTCCGCGAGATCCCCCGGTTACAAATACCAATGCCATAGCGATATCTAATCAGTAATTTCAAAATATGAAAGATACAGGAGATGATTCAGCCATGGTAACCACCGTGATTTATGACGGCACGTGTGATTTCTGCAAATCATGCGTTAAATGGGTTAAAGCTCGTGCCGAAATTAGCGCTATTCCAAATCAAAGTATTGAGCCATCGGAATATGGAATTACCCGCGAAGATTGCGAAAAATCCGTTGTAGTAATAACAGATAAGACTTACATTGCTGCGAAAGCAGTTGCAATTCTTTTAAATCAAACTGGCCATAGATTTTTAGCTTCAGCGCTGATTTATTCAGGCCTAGTTGGAGAACTTGGCTACAAATATGTTGCGAGCCATCGCAATGGAATTTTGGTAAAAATCTTGCATTGGTTAATCAAAAAGAGCCTTTAAATTTATGGAGCCCCCCGTCAGGATTGAACTGACGACCTTCCGCTTACAAGGCGGATGCTCTACCACTGAGCTAGGGAGGCAATTTCTTGCGATTACTGCGGGCGTAATTATGGCAAAAATTAGCGATTAACTGAAATCGGCTAATTTGGCCAAGAAATCAGCGTTGGATACTTAGGCGCACGCCCATCGCCTGATGATTTGCCACGTAATCTGCGAATTAACCATGGAATTACA
>CAZUOG010000069.1:0-5915 GCA_964622225.1 uncultured Actinomycetes bacterium
ATGAACTTTATCCATATGTTGCAAATTTACTTTTTGTGCGAGCAGGAAATCGAGGAAGTTATTTTCATGAAAATATTTTTCATTTACAGCTATTACAAAATGCCCACCAGGTTTTACAAGCGGGAACATATTTAGAAGTGTTTCTGGTCCTAAATGTCCATGTGTGAACGTGCCAATTGTAATTAGTGCATCATAAGGTGCAGCAGTTTCTGCAACCTCATTGGTCAAATCTCTCTCATATAAGTTTCGATAAACATCCTTTTTAGATGCCTCCGCCAACATCTCTGGTGAAATATCAATTCCATCAATTACGATTTCCGGTCTGAAAGTCTTTAAATATTTACCCACTAAGCCAGTTCCGGTTCCTATATCTATTACATTTTGAACTGTAGGAATTTGTTTGTGAAATAATTCAGAAATAATCTTGGGATGCAGATAACCCGAATTCACAACAAAATCAGATTCGTAAGTTGCAGCCCATTTCGCATATAGCTTCTTATTTTCTTCAGGCGTCTTTAGCGAATATGCCTCATTGAGCCCAATTTCCATGACTAACTCTTAATCTTTGCGCCAGTTGGATCATAAAGTGGGGTGGCGGTAATAGTGCCTTCAATCCATTTACCGAAAAATTCAATTTCTAATTTAGTGCCTGGAGCAGAATATTCAGTCGGTATATATGCATAACCAATAGCTTTGCCGATTGTGTAACCCTGTCCGCCAGATTTAATGCGTCCGATGACTACATCACCAACGCGGATTGGTTCGCTGCCAATCGGTACTTGGCGAATGTCATCAAAAGTTATTGCAACTAACTTTCGTTTTGGGCTAGATAAATCTTTGAGCGCACCTGATCCGTAGAAGTTCGTTTTCTTCTTTGAAATGGCAAAACCAAGTCCTGCTTCAAATGGATTATTTTCAGTATTAATTTCTCCACCCCAAGCTAAATAACCCTTTTCAAGGCGAAGAGATTCAATAGTGCGATAACCGCAAGGGAAGCCGCCAGCGATATATAGAGCTTCCCAAATTCCAAAGGCTTTATCGGCAGGAATATAAAGTTCCCAGCCCAATTCACCAACATAGGTAATTCGTGTTGCTCGCAATTTAATACCGGTGATCTCAATCTCTTTCGAATGCATAAATGGGAATGCTTCGTTGCTGAGGTCTGCGCTAGTTAAACTCTGAAGAATTTCACGAGCTTTCGGACCCCAGATGCCAAAGATCGCCAATGTTTCTGTGACATCTTCAATCGAAACATCAGAAAATCCATTTTCACGGCGGAGTTTGCGAAGCCAGCCAGAGTCATGATGAGCAAAGGCAGTACCAGTAACAATTAAGAATCTATCTTCTGCGGTTTGAGTAACTGTGAAGTCTCCTTCAATGCCGCCTTTTCGATTTAACGCCTGCGTGTAAACAGCTCGGCCAACGCCTCTTACAACATCATTTGCACATACAAATTCTAAGAATTCGCCCGCACGAGCTCCGCTAACTTCAATTTTTGCAAAACTAGATTCATCAAAAATTCCTGCAGATTCTCGAGTTGCTTTATGTTCCACTTGAACTGCATTGGACCAATTTTTTCCTGCCCATGCGTAAGGTCGAAGATCGTCGCTGCCAACGTGATTGCTATAGAAATTAACGCGCTCCCATGATGCTTTTTCACCAAATACTGCGCTATTGGCTTTATGCCATTCATACGCTGGAGAAGTTTTATGTGGCCTGCATGTTTGACGCTCTTCAAGAGGGTAATGAATGTCGTAATACTGTTCATAATTTTCTTGAATGCGATCTAATGTAAATGCAGGCGATTTATAAGCCGGACCAAATCTACGGATATCCATGTGCCATAAATCCATTGGCGGTTCATTGCCAACAATCCATTCGGCCATAACTTTGCCAATTCCGCCCGCTCCTGCGATTCCATGCGCGCAGTAACCTGCAGCAACATAGAAACCACCAACTTCAGTTTCGCCTAAACAGAATTCGTTATCTGGCGTGAATGCTTCTGGTCCATTAATAAAGCTTTTTATTCCAAGCTCTGCCATTTTTGGCACACGCAACTGTGAATTAGCCGCGATTTCTTCGAATCGATCCCAATCATCTGGAATCAACATATTATTAAAATTCTTTGGAATTTCATCTAATGATTCGCGACTTGTTTTCCAAGGCTTTGAATTGCGTTCATAACCACCCATAAGCAGGCCTTGTACCTCTTGGCGGAAATAAATCAAATTATCTGGATCGCGAAGCGAAGCCATTACTGGTGCTTCGGGATCCAAGAAATTTTCAGTAATTAAATATTGATGACTCATAGGAACAATCGGGATACGAACATCTACCAGGCGACCAATCTCTGCTGCATAGATTCCACCGCAATTAACCACGATTTCACATTCGATGAAACCTTTATCCGTTTCTACACCACATACGCGACCATCTTTGGTTGCGATAGAAAGTACTCGAGTAAAGGTATGAATTTTAATTCCGGCTTTTCGCGCCCCAGCAGCCATTGAAAGAGCTAATTGCGAAGGATCAACTTGGCCATCTGTAGTCATGATGCAAGCACCAACTACGCCATCTAAATTAATTAACGGAAATCGTTCTTTGACCTCTGCAGGAGTGATTTCATGTAAATCTAAACCAAATGTTTTTGCCCAACCGATCTGTCTTTTGATTTCCTCCATACGTTCAGGCGTTGATGCAATTTTTATACTTCCGCATTCGACCCAAGATGGAGGAGTGTCGGTTGCCTGCAACTCTCGGTAGAGGTTTGCAGAGTGCATATTCATGCGAGTTAAAGTCGGGTCAGCTCTTAATTGACCAACCATTCCAGCAGAATGAAATGTTGAGCCGCTAGTTAAATCATTGCGATCTACTAAGACCACGTCTGTTTCGCCCAATTTTGCTAGATGATAAGCAACAGATGTTCCTCCGACGCCTCCGCCGATAATTACAATCTTTGCACGGCTTGGTAACTGTTGCTCTGACATGCAAGAAAGGTAGCATCCGTAGATGGCTATGTCAGCAGAAGAACTTGAAAATGAGTTCGGGGAGAGGCTCAATACCTCTAGCTTTCTGCATAACCGAAAGAATTTAACTGAACTTTCTGGCGGCTTGACCAATCGCAATATTAAAGTTGAAACCGACCACGGTGACTACGTGGCGAGAATTTCAAGTAATGAATCATCGCTACTTTCTATAGACAGGGATAACGAATTTCTCAATTCTAAAATCGCGGCCACAGTAGGTATTGGCGCACCGGTATATGACTATCGCTCAGAGCATGGACTACTGGTTATCGGATTTCTGCAAGGGAAAACATTTGATGCGCAAGATGTAGCAAGAAATGCCAATCGAATAGCGCAAAGTGTAAAGCAATTGCATTCGGCGCCAGCATTTAAGCTCGACTTCGATATGTTTAAGATTCAACAGAATTATTTTAGTATCGTAACTGAACGTAAATTTAGAATCCCCGATGGATATATGGACTTTGCAAAGGCAAAGGATGATTTACAAAAAGCTTTTGCTGCAACAGATAGTGGGAAAGTTCCGTGTAATAACGATTTATTGCCAGCAAATTTTATTGATGACGGACAGAAAATTTGGCTGATTGATTATGAATATTCTGGAAATAACGATCCATGTTTTGAATTAGGAAACATCTGGTCTGAATCAGGGCAACCAATCGAAGTCTTACAAGAATTAATTGCCGGTTATTACGGAAGTTTCCGCCAAGATAAATTTGCTAGAGCTTGGCTCTTTGCTTCATTAGCTAAATATGGCTGGACTCTTTGGGCTTCAATTCAAGACTCTATATCCGAAATCGATTTTGATTTCTGGGAATGGGGAATGCTGAAATATGAAGATGTAAAGAAAGATTTTGGATCCATTCAATTTTACAAATACATTTCAGACCTAAGTTGAGTGAGGAGGGTGGGGCTCGAACCCACGACGACCGGATTATGAGTCCGGGGCTCTAACCGACTGAGCTACCCCCTCGTTGAGCGAATCTTACTTGCTTCTAGATAAAGCTTTATCCAACGCTAGGAATAACAAAGCGAGTACATAACCTGCAACATAAATCATCACCAAGGTTGTACCCACGGAAATGTAACCATATTTAATCACATCAAAGAATCCATATGGGTACCGATCAATAATTGCGCCACGGATAAATGTGTATGCCAGATATGCAGTTGGAATCACGAAAACATTAATCGTCATTCGGAAGTTGAACCATTTGCGCGGACCTACTAATAGCCAAACCAAGACTGTCAAAATTGGTGTGATGTAATGTTGAAATGCATTTGTATAAACATTCCAACTTTGAGGATGAGCAGTTGGAGCAATCAACAAGTGATAGAGAATTCCCGTCATTAAAATCATTAAAAGGGAAGTATTTCGAAGAAGTTGAAAACGTTTATCTGATCGCTGGGGATTCAAAAAAAGCATTGTGATCGTGAAAGCAACTAAAGCATTGCTCCAAATTGTGAAGTAGCCAGTTAAATCAATTAGGCGAGTAAGAGCGCCCCCCATTCCCGGAGTATGAGGGCCGAATAAATGTGGATCTATTTTTCCTTCTGGAACTAAATCAAAAGTATTGACTATTACTGATCCACCGAAGCCAAGCCAGGCGCTAACAGCATTTATTCCGAATAACGTTTTCGCTTTATTTGCCATGGTTAATGTTAAGGTTTCGATCATGCGATTTCGAGTAATGCTGGCAATTTCTTTAGCCATAACGTCGGTATCTCCAGCCAAAGCCTCGCCAATTTATACATTTCCGGTTTCGGGTTGTACATACAAGTATGCGCGCTATCACCATGATTATCCTGCCAATGACATCCTGACCAAGAAAGGATGCAAATTTATTGCAGTCACTTCAGGGGTGGTTGATGAAGTTAGGAAGATTGATACCTATAACTACAAGAAACCAACAGGTGATACCAAAGGTGGAATTTTTGTCTCAATAATCGGTGATGACGGCGTTAGATATTACGGTTCACATTTACAAAAAGTTGCTGATGGAATCGACGTTGGTGTTCGAGTTGAAGTTGGCACATTGCTTGGTTACACCGGAGATTCCGGAGATGCTCGTGGCACTGCACCACATGTGCATTTTGGAATTAGCTGGCCAACTGCAAATAACATTTGGTGGGTCCGCCGTGGAGAAGTTGCTCCATGGAGATATTTAGATCAATGGAAGATTGGCAAAGATAAATCTCCAATAAATGAAGTAAAAGCGCTACAAGCAAAAGTTGGAGATGTGCCTCCAATTCCAAAGAAATAAGGCAAGATATTCTCATGTCCATTCTGCAATGGCTCTTTGAAGCCACAATTCACTTCGGCAGTAAATCAATTGCGGTTCGCGAAATCATCGGCGGTTCACTTGGTCTAACAAGTGCAGTGCTGGGAGCGCGTCGTTTAGTTGCTGCTTGGCCAGTTGGAATTCTGGGCGATGCGCTCTTATTTACAGTGTTCTTAGGCGCAGTATTTTCATTTGGTGATGATTCACAGCATGCAAACTTTTACGGACAAGCGAGCCGTAATCTGCTTTTGATTATCGTAAGTATTTATGGATGGGTGCGCTGGTCTCACCACAAACGTTTAGGAAAAGATGTTCCTGCAGTTGAACCACGTTGGACCACTACAAAAGAGAAGTTGTGGATAATTCCAGCAGTAATTATTTTCTTTTTAGTTTCAATGCAGATCTTCAAAGCACTTGGTGAATCAGGTCAATGGTTATTTGTTGATACTTGGATCTTTACCGGAACTGCGCTAGCAACATTTGGTATGAGTCGCGGTTATGTTGAATTTTGGTTGGTCTGGGTTGCAGTTGATCTAGTTGGTGTGCCATTTGCATTTAGCAATGGTTATTACCCAACCGGAACTCTTTATGCAATCTATATGCCATTTGT
>CAZUOG010000070.1:0-3767 GCA_964622225.1 uncultured Actinomycetes bacterium
GCCGTCCATGATTCTCCTGTTTTGCGCTACTTCACTAGCTCTTACCAGCGGCCAAAGATACCAGTTTGTCTATGACTCTTTCCAATTGGTCATTTATGACCACAAAATCGAACTCATTTTGAGCGGCCATCTCTTCCTGTGCCAATGCAAGTCTCTCTGCTCTACGCTCTTCGGAGTCTGTGCCGCGGCCTTCAAGTCGCTTTACTAGCTCCTCCCAAGATGGAGGTGCAATAAATACTAATTTTGCATCAGGAGATGACTTTCTCACTTGTCGGGCGCCATCAATTTCAATTTCCAAAATTACATTTAAACCGTTTGCTAATTTTTCTTGAACTGCAGAAGCAGGAGTTCCGTATTTGCTACCAGCGAATTCCGCCCATTCGAGAAATTCTCCGGCTGAAATTCGACGATCAAACTCATCGTTTGAGATATAAAAATAATCTACGCCGTCTCTTTCACCAGATCTTGGTGATCTGGTGGTAGCTGATACTGAAACCCAAAAATTTGGATGATCTGCTATTGCTTTAGTGATCGTACTCTTGCCGACACCTCCAGGACCTGAAAGAACGAAGAGTTTTCCAGGCCTAATTGCGCCAGTTGGTGGAGCGAACTCCTTCTTCAACTTCTGCAATTGCAAAACTCCTAAACCCTGTATTCGTCTGGTGCCAGAAATTCCAAGTCGTTCGAGAATCGACTTAACTCGTACTTTACCGACACCGGGGATGGATTCCAAAAGTTCTGAAACACGCATCTTCGAAATGGCTTCATTTGTTGATGCCAATTCGATAACTTGTAAAACTTTTAACTGACCCGTGCGAATCTGTTCTTTTACATCCGAACGTGTCCGTCTCGCTTGCTTTGCAGCCTCAAGAGCCGCAGCGCGTTGCTCGGGAGTTAACTTCGGTGGAATTGGCAATTATCCAAGCGCCTCTTCAAAAACTGATTTTGCCGCGGATGCCATATCAACAGCTCCGGTAATTGGTCGACCGATTACTAAATAGTTTGCGCCAGCTTTGATTGCGCTCTTTGGATCCATAGTTCGTTTTTGATCATCTGAGCCGGCACTACCGCTTGGTCTAATACCTGGGGTAATTATGGAAACACTTGCAGGCACTACAGCTCGGATGCCTTCGATTTCGAGAGGCGAGCAAACGATGGCCTTTGCGCCAGCAGTAACAGCGAGTTTCGCAAGTTCAACTGCTCGTGATTGCGTTGTACCATCAAATCCAATTTCCGCCATATCTTGTTGGCTAAGAGAGGTCAAAATAGTTACTGCAGTGATATCAGTATCCGGTGCATTCGCTACAGCGGCATTGATCATTGCCGATCCACCGCTAGCGTGAACAGTTAGAAATTTAGGTTTCAATGCAGCAACTTGCGCCGAAGCTGCGCCCACTGTGTTTGGAATATCGTGGAGTTTGAGATCAAGAAAAATTTCACAATCTGTTTCTTTCTGAATTGATGCCACGCCTTCTCGACCAAATTTCAAAAAAAATTCTAAACCTAATTTGTAGACTCCTATGGAACCATTTGTTTGACGGATCCACTGTTTAGCTGTTTCCAGGTCGTTGGTGTCCATCGCTAAGATAATTGGAGATTTCATGATTGCTCACCTTCGCTTCTATGGGCATATCCAACTGCTTCTTTTACGGATGAAAAACCCTTTAATGCAAGAATTTCACGTAACTCATTTTGAATTCGATAAACAGCGGATGGATCTCCGAAGGAAGCTGTTCCGATTGAAACACCAGATGCGCCAGCTAGGATTAATTCAAATGCATCTTTACCGCTTGCTACTCCACCCATGCCAAGAATAGAAACATTTGGCAGCGCTTGTCTTACTTGATAAATCGCACGTACCGCAATCGGTCTGATAGCAGGACCGGATAATCCACCAGTCTTGCCCCCTAGATGTGGTCGCATGGTTTCGGTGTTTATAACCATTCCCAATACAGTGTTTATCATTGCGATTCCATCAGCGCCTGCATTAATCACTGATGAAGCGATCGAAGCGATGTTTGTTACATCTGGAGTGAGTTTTGCCAAGATTGGTAACTCCCCACCAATAATTCCACGAACATTCTTAACTACTTCGCTTGCGCTATTCGGATCACAGGCAAAAACTAAGCCACGATTTTCAACATTTGGACAAGAGATATTTACTTCGATTGCTGAGATTCCTGAAACTCCACGAAGTTTTCTAGCAAGTACTCCATACTCCTCGGCAGTTTCACCGGCGATAGATACAACTATGCGAGCACCTTGAGCTGCTAGCCAAGGAACATCATCTGCAAGAAAAGCATCGATGCCAGGACCTTGTAAACCAATGGAATTAAGCATGCCGCTTGGAGTCTCTGCCATACGTGGAGTTGGTCTACCGGCGCGCGGTTTTAGCATGATTGATTTAGTTACGACTGCACCAATTTCACGTAACGGGAAGAACTGCGCTAACTCTTTGCCGCTACTTGCGCATCCACTTGCAGTGAAGATTGGTGTTGGAAACCAAGCGCCACCTAAAGTAGTTGAAAAATCTAAACTCATAGTTGGCTACCTACTAAATGCCACTGAACTAATTCGCCATCCATTACTGGGCCATCGATGCAACTACGAAGGTTCTTGATTTCACCGGTTTCGGTTTTAACTGGCAAAACGCAAGTCATACAAATGCCGATGCCACATGCCATTGATTCTTCAACGGCGCATTGATGTGCAATGTCCGCTTGCACTGCAATTGCTGAAAGTGCTTCGAGCATTGGCATAGGTCCGCACGAATAAATTACACGGACATCGTGTTCCGCGATCAAATCAGGAAGCGAATCGGTTACTCGACCAGTTTCTCCTGCTGTTCCATCTTCGGTGAAAATCTTCAATAAAGTAACAGCACGCTTTCCCTCAAGCGGCGCATAAATCTTGGCTGCAGTAGATGCGCCAAGTGCCATGACCACTCGACAACCGCGGCTTTTTAATACTTCAGCTAAACCAAAAAGTGGCGCGGAACCATAACCGCCGCCTACCAAGAGCGCCGTAACTGGTTCAGTTGGAATTCCAAATGCAGTTCCAAGTGGTGTTACTACGTCTACATATGCGCCTTCGGGCTGCGCGCAAAGCCACTTTGAACCACTTCCTTGCGGAGAGATGATTAATTCAACGGTACCGCGATCGCTGGTTCTAGAAATTGCGAAGGCTCTGCGCAATACCAATTTTGAATTTTCGCCACCAACTGAAATTGCAATGAAATTTCCAGGTTTAATATGACGAACCAAATCTCCAACTTCAAGTGCAATTTGGTGGTAAACGCCAACTCTCCGATTGCTTAGTACAGTTGCTCGAATTTGAGCTGCATTCTTATTAATTGGCAATTTCCACCAACCATTCCTGAAGAGGTTTAACGCTTAATTCAGAACTACGAATTGCTTTAATACCTTCAACTGCGGCGTTGAATCCGGCAACAGTAGTAATACAAGGAATTGAACGCTGAACCGCTGTAGTTCGAATTACCCAGCCATCTTGTCTGGTGCCTCTACCAACCGGAGTATTGATTACTAGGTCGATTTGTCCTGCAACCATCTGTTCGACGATAGTTTTTTCTCCAAGCGGACCGGTTCCTTCTGAATGTTTGCGAACAACCGCCGTTTTGATTCCATGATTTGCGAAAGTTGCTGCAGTTCCAGCAGTTGCAACTAGATTGAAACCCATCTCATGCAGTTCACGCGCAGCATTTATTCCGGCGTCTTTTTCCTTATCATTCAGAGAAATGAAAACAGTTC
>CAZUOG010000070.1:3898-5857 GCA_964622225.1 uncultured Actinomycetes bacterium
ACGGTTCCATTCTTAGGTAGCGCCCCGAATGCGGCAATCTGACTCTTGGCGTAGCTCTCACCGAAAGTAGGTGCAATTCCCATAACTTCACCGGTGGAACGCATTTCAGGGCCAAGAGTTGCATCAACACCACGCCCATCTGGTCTACGGAAACGATTCCATGGAAGCACCACTTCTTTTACTGAAATCGCTTTAGGTTTAACATCACGCGTTGGCAACAAGCCTTCTTCTTGCAATTTAGCAATTGAATCTCCAACCGAGATTCGAGCCGCAGCTTTCGCAAGTGGAATTCCGGTCGACTTAGAAACAAATGGCACTGTTCGAGACGCACGAGGATTTGCTTCAAGTACGTATAGTTGATTGTTTGCGATCGCATACTGGATGTTTATCAAACCGCGAACGTCTACACCGCGTGCAATTTTCTCCGTTGTTTGTCGAATCTCCACTAATTGATTTGGAGTAATCGTCATTGCTGGTAGCACACAAGCGCTATCGCCTGAGTGAATGCCAGCCTCTTCTATATGTTCCATAACGCCACCTAGAAAGAGTTGTTCCCCATCAAATAACGCATCAACATCAATTTCAATGGCATTATCTAAGAAGCGATCTACTAAGACCGGGTGACCTGGCGTAATTTCGGTTGCTCTTGAAATGAATCCAGCCAAAGCTTGATCATCATAAACAATCTCCATACCGCGACCACCAAGAACATATGAAGGTCGAACCAGCACTGGATATGTAATACGTGCAGCAATATCTTGCGCTTCCATCAGTGATGATGCCATTCCATATTCAGGAGCAACCAATTTCTGTTCTTCCAGAATTCGTCCGAAAGCGCCACGTTCCTCAGCAAGATTGATTGAATCCGGTGAGGTTCCAAGAATATTTACTCCGGCGTCTTTCAAACCTTGTGCCAAGCCGAGCGGAGTTTGACCACCGAGCTGCGTTATTACACCCAATACCGGACCTGCCGCCTCTTCTGCTGCAATAACTTCAAGGACATCTTCAAGAGTTAACGGTTCGAAATAGAGTCGATCGCTAGTGTCATAGTCAGTAGAAACTGTTTCTGGATTGCAGTTGACCATGACAGTTTCGAAACCTGCTTCACGTAAAGTGAATGAAGCATGTACGCAACTGTAATCAAACTCAATTCCTTGTCCGATTCGATTTGGACCAGAGCCCAGAATAATTACTGCAGGCTTTGTTCGTGGCGCAACCTCGGTTTCTAATTCATAAGTTGAATAGTGATACGGAGTAAACGCTTCGAATTCTGCAGCGCAAGTATCAACAGTTTTATACACTGGACGCACTCCCAAGTGCTGGCGCAAAGATCGAACTTCATCTTGAGAAATACCTCTAATCGTCGCAATTTGTTGATCAGAAAATCCAAGCTGCTTAGCGCTGAATATCGAATCTTGAGTCAATTCGCCCGGCTGTGAAAGTTCTTCAGCCTTATGGATAATTATTTGAAGTTGGTGCAAGTACCAAGGATCTATCTTTGTTGACTCATGCACTTGCTCAATAGTGGCGCCTGCCCACATAGCCTGTTGAACTTGCTGTAAGCGATATTCAGTAGGAATTCGCATTGAATCCAGTAAAGAAGGCACATTTATATGCGACTTATCGCTTGGGAATGTGAATACTGCCTCTTTACGCTCCAACGAGCGAAGTGCTTTCTGGAGCGCTTCTGGGAATGATCGACCAATCGCCATGGCTTCACCAACAGATTTCATAGTGGTGGTTAAGCGTGGGTCAGCATCTGCGAACTTTTCGAATGCGAATCTTGGAGCTTTTACGACAATGTAATCCAACGTCGGCTCAAAAGATGCTGGCGTGACCTTTGTGATGTCATTTTGAATTTCATCTAAGGTGTAACCGATTGCCAATTTAGTTGCAATCTTTGCAATTGGGAAACCAGTTGCTTTGGAAGCCAGAGCCGAAGAACGGGAAACACGAGGA
>CAZUOG010000071.1:0-5828 GCA_964622225.1 uncultured Actinomycetes bacterium
TCAGTTCGCCACGTTTTACATATCGGCGAGGATAATGATGCAAAAAGTCACCAACAGTTTTATAGCCTAATTCAGCTGCCACTACTTTGGCCGTGCGATCCCCAATCACATCCACCAATTTGGTATCTAAATTAGCCACGGCTAATCTTCTATTGTTTACCTGCTAAATGAAGTTGCGGCACACCGCTCCAACCAGAGTGTGTAATTACTAATATGGCACGATCTCGATATTTTTCGAGGATTCTCCTAGTGATTCGTTCAGCCAATTCTGGGTCTAGATGCTCAGTTGGTTCGTCAAGCACCAAAAGTGGCGCACTGCTTAGAAGTGCTCGCGCCAAAATAATACGTTTTGCCTCGCCGCCTGAAATTCCACGGCCAAAATCTCCGATGATGGTATCCAAACCTTCTGGAAGCTCTGATACCAACTGGTCTAATTCGAGAAGTTTGATTACTTCTCCAAATTCCTCTGAACCTGATATTTTCAAATTTTCGCGAAGCGAAGTATTAAATATATGACCATTCTGAAGTGCACCAGCTGCTAGTTCAGATAAGTTATCAATCTCACGGATTTCCACTCCATTGATTTTTAGCGATCCTGAATATCTGACTAAATCTAGAATTCCCATCGCAGAAGTTGTTTTACCCGTACCACTTGCTCCACGAAGTACCAGTACATCTCCGGGCTTTATTTGAAAATTTTGTGGCGCAATTGTTGGTTCACTCCAGTAAGCACTGTAATCAACGGCAGTTAATGCATCGAAGGTGACTTTCTTTTTTTCAACGTTCTTACTTTCCGGAATTTTTGCTAAATTCTCCTTAGCTAGTTGCAATTTACCGCTGGTAAACAAATTCGGATACCAAGCCAAAACAGCCTCAAAGCCAGTTAAAGCAAGGAAAACTAGCATCGTCACTTGCACTGGAGGAATTGTATTTTTCATTGCGTAAAGGAATGTCAGCAACAAGGTAGAAGTAACAATCAGATTTACAATTAATTGATATCGACGAATTAACTTTAGAAGCGCGCGTTCTACTTTATTAATATCTTCCTCGATAACTTTTACTTCAGCAATTACCTCGTCTAAATATCCGTAGATTTCTGCCTCTAGCGCGCCATGCACGGAATTTCGAACCTTGTTTGCATAAAGACTCTCTAGCTTTTCAATAGTTTTCGCTTTCTTAACCATCTGCTTTACTGCAATTCTTGGTAGCAAAATGGCCATCAAAAAAGTAATCACAAACCAAATTAGACCCACTAATGGTTGCAACCATAATGCAAGCAAAGATGCTGCGAACATAGAAACTAGTGCCGCAGCGCCAGGTAAGGTAACTCGTAATTCGTATTCTTGAGCTCGCTCTACATCATCAACCACTTGTTTAATTAGCGAGCCACCACTACCAGCAATAAGAACTTCTTTAGGATTACTAGTTATTCTTTTATAGAGATTGGCGCGTAATTCAGCTAACTTATTAAAAACTGACTTATGGCTAATAAGTCGCTCCAGATACCTGGTTACCGCTCTAGAGATACCAAAAAATCGGACCATCACAACTGCCACACTTAAAGTTAAAACAGGTGGCATGAATGAAGCCATGGTTATTAACCAACCACTTGTAATATTCAAGCCAACTCCGGAGATATAAGAAAACGCGGAAAGCAGATAGGCAAGAATCATCGTTCAACCCTGACTATTTCATCGCCACTTTCCAAAATAGATACATCATGTGTAATTATGATTACTCCACAATCCAAGTTTCGTAGAGTTCGAATAACTTTTTGAGCTGATTCAGAATCTAAATCTGCAGTTGGTTCATCAGCAATTAGTAATTCTGGCTTGCGAGATAATGCTCTTGCGAGAGCTACTTTTCGAATCTGGCCACCAGAAGCGGCACTCATTAATTCGCTTCCTGATTCAAGTATTGAGTCTAGGCCCGCAGGAAGATCACTGATATTTAAATTTACTAAGTCCAAGTAATTGACGATATCTGAATCTGAAATATTGGCATTTATCAATTGAAATTGTTTACGGATACTTCCTTGCGCTAAACGTGGATGTTGCGGCACCCAACCAATTCCACTTTTATCTAAACTGTTGATAAGTGTCATCGCTCTCGTAGTCTTACCTGCACCAGATTCGCCCACCCAAAATTGCAGTCCTTTTGGGTAGTTTCGAGTGAGCGCAATAGAACTTTCATTCTCTGGAATCACAGAAATTTGATGCAAAGCCTCTTGTCCATCTGTCGAGGAATGAAATAGCGCTGCTGCATTTCGAAGTGGAAAATAAATTTCAGGGGCTAAAATCAAAATCATTAGTGCTGAGTTAAATTCGATATGCCCACCGACTAGTCGCAAACCGACTTCTACTGCAATCACCGCCACTGAAATAGTTGCTGCAAGTTCGAGCGCTAAGCTGGATAGGAATGAAATCCGAAGCACTTTCATAGTTTCATCGCTATAACGTTCACCCATCTCTTGAATACGCTGATTCTGATTTTGAGCCCTACCAAAAATTTTTAAAGTGGCAAAACCTTTTAAAGAATCTTCAAAATAGCTAGACAGTGTTCCGAGAGTCTTCCACTTTTTGCCAACTGCATCATTGGTGTAACGGCCGATCAGCGCACCAAAGAAAGGAATGATTGGCAAAGTCAAGATAGCAACTACCGCGCTTAGGACATCTTTAGTGAAAAGTGTAATTATTAATAAAGTTGGCACAAATACAGAAAAGAGAAACTGCGGTATAAATCGACCATAATAGGTGTCAATTGAATTTAAACCTTTAGTAAGCAAATTACTCATTACAGCTGGAGAGAATTGCCGCATTCCAAATGAATTGGCAGTTGCGCGATTTCTCAACGCCAACTTGGCATCTATTGCTTGATTTAAAGTCCAATTTTCGAAGCCAGCTAGAAATACAGATCTAAATGTCCAGAGAGCTATCAGATAGTAGAGCTGCGATTGAATGCTCTTATGTTCGATAATTCGAATAATTAAATCTGAAATTAACCAAGCGTTAGTAATTAAAAGAGCTGACCAAATAAAACTTGCAACAACAGATGTCAGAAAAAGATAACGGCTGCTACCTTTTAGTAGCAGCCGTATATCTAGTTTCACAGAGGCAATTTATCGCCATCTAGAACGCCCCGCTCTGGATGTGCGATCTGATCGGCACTTACACGTTTACGAAATACCCAATAGGTCCAGCCCTGATAGATCAAAACTAGTGGTGTCATAATTACTGCAACTACAGTCATGGTCTTTAATGTGTACTCAGTGCTTGACGCATTGGTAATCGTTAAATCAAATGCAGTGTTAATTGAACTTGGCATCACTCTTGGGTAAAGAGCGTTGAAAAGATCGCTTACAAAACAAAGAATCGCAAGTGAGGAGAAGATGAAGGCCCAACCTTCGCGACCTTTTAAGTTCATACCTAGCGCCACCAGCCAGAAAATTGCGACCAGCGCAGAGAGAATTAGGACCACAGTTTTCTGCTCAGGCATTGATGTGATGGTCCATACCAAATAAGAAACAGCTGCCACTGCGGCCACTAACCCATATTTTGTAGCAAGTGCACGTGATTTCCTGCGAATCTCTCCTGCAGTCTTCAAAGATAAGAAGATTGCTCCGTGAGTAAGAAATACTGTAATAGTAACCACGCCGCCAAGCAGTGAATATGGATTTAACAAATTAAAAAAACCACCGGTGTATTCCAAATGACCATTTACCTTTTCAATAGGTACACCTCGAACAATGTTGCTAAAGGCTACTCCCCAAAGAAGGGCTGGAATGGCACTTGAAATAACTATTGCGATATCCCAACGTTGACGCCATTGTGCTTTGCCGTATTTGCTTCGATATTCAAAAGCAACTCCGCGAACAATTAGGCCTACAAGAATCAAAAATAGCGGTAGATAGAATCCGCTAAATAAAGTTGCGTACCACTCTGGAAAGGCAGCGAATGTGGCACCGCCTGCAACTAATAACCAGACTTCGTTGCCATCCCATACTGGTCCAAGTGTTGTAATCACTGCACGACGATCCGCTTCATTAGATGAAACTTGAGGTAGAAGCATTCCAACACCAAAGTCGAAACCTTCAAGGACGAAGTAGCCCACCCAAAGAACTGCAATTAGCATAAACCAAATTGTCTGTAGATCCATTTTTACACTCCTTTCCTAGTAACTCATCGCTAGTGGTTTTTCTGAACTACCGCCGATTTCATTCGGTTCGATATATGCAACTTGCTCATCTGGACCAATTGCGATTGCACGAAGCATGATCTTCATTTCTATTGCAGCAAGTACTCCATATAGAACTACATATCCAATCAACGTAATCCAAAGTGCACCTGCTCCAACTTGTGGGCTAACACCATCTACAGTCTTCGCTAGTCCGAATACAGTCCATGGTTGACGAGCTGTTTCTGTAAAAATCCAACCAAAAGAATTGGCAATGAGAGGAAGAAATGGCATTGAAATCATCGCAGGCACAAACCAACGAGCCGACGGTACTGAACCTTTTCGCAATCTATAAAGGGTCATTAAAGCAAAAATAAACGCTATGAAACCGAAACCAATCATTAAGCGGAATCCCCAATATGCAAGCGGAATATTTGGCTTGTAATTACCTGGCCCATATTCCTCTACATATTTCGTCTGCAAATCATTAATACCTTCGACTGTGCCGTTTAAATTACCAGTAGACATAAATGAAAGGAATTTCGGAACTCCAATTTGGAAAATTGATTTTGATCCATCAAGTGTGCCAATGGTTAGCAAAGAAAATGGTGCACCGTTTTGCGTATCGTAAAGCGCCTCGGCAGCTGCCATTTTCATAGGTTGTTGCTCTGTCATAACGCGCGCAGACCAATCACCAGTTAATCCAACAATTAAGAAACTGATTAATACCGTTACTAAACCTAATTTGAGAGTAGGTTTTAGTACCTCTTCATGACGCTTCTTTGCCAATAACCATCCTGAAACACCGGCCATGAATGCACCTGCAGTAAATGCGGCAAAGGCCATTGTGTGGGTAAACGTTGCAAGAGCGGTCTTTTGTGTAAGTACTGCAACAATGTCAGTAAGTTCTGCTCTACCTTTTTCAGCATTCATTGTGTAACCGACTGGATGTTGCATCCACGCATTCGCGGCCAAAATAAAATATGCAGACAACACAGTGCCTGTTGCAGCCAACCAAATTGAAGCTAAATGTAATTTCTTTGGCAGGCGATCCCAGCCAAAAATCCACATTCCAAGGAATGTTGATTCAAGGAAGAATGCCAGTAAACCTTCCATCGCGAGTGGTGCGCCAAAAATGTCACCTACAAAGCGTGAATAGTTCGACCAATTCATGCCAAATTGAAATTCCTGCACAATTCCAGTAACTACACCCATTGCAAAATTAATCAAAAATAATTTTCCAAAGAACTTAGTTGCTTTTAAATATTTTTCATTTCCTGTTCGATACCAAGCAGTCTGTAAACCAGCCACTAAAAAGCCGGTTCCGATTGTGATTGGAACAAACAAGAAGTGATAAACAGTGGTTGCTGCGAATTGCCATCTGGCAAGGGCTAATGCATCCATAATTTCTCTCCCATCTTTCGATGATGAAAGTCTTCTCTGTGACCCCACATTTAGGGTCAAAATATGCGAGGGCAAGCCCTTACTTGAATGTGATTTACCTCGAATCTCGACGATTTCGCGCTTGGCCATAGGTTCAAGTAAAGTCAGCCCCTGTAATCGAGCTATCTAGAGCTCATTGAAATCTAAGGAGTAAGCGGTGGCATCTGTATGCGAAATCTGCGGCAAAGGCCCTAGCTTTGGAAATAACGTTT
>CAZUOG010000072.1:0-5713 GCA_964622225.1 uncultured Actinomycetes bacterium
AAACGTGGCGATACCACCGTTGAAATTACAACTTATCGCAGCGATAAATATGATTTAGATTCGCGTAAACCAGAAGTGCATTTCGGTGACACAATTGAAGGCGATCTATCTCGTCGCGATTTCACTGTTAATGCCATGGCGCTTGAATTAACTGGAAATAAACCGGAATTTATTGATGCTTTCAATGGTCTTGCAGATTTAAGTGCAAAAGTTTTACGCACTCCTGTAACTGCCGAGCAATCATTTAATGATGATCCTTTACGAATGATGCGCGCCGCAAGGTTTGCTGCACAATTAGATTTTGATTTATCTGATGATTCACTTAAAGCAATGCACAATATGGCAGAGCGCATCAGCATTATTTCGGCAGAACGCGTGCGCGATGAATTTACCAAATTATTAATGTCAGAGAATCCTCGAAAAGGCCTATCAATTTTAGTTGCAACTGGATTGGCAGATTTAGTTTTGCCAGAAATTCCAAAATTAAAATTAGAAATTGACGAACATCACCATCATAAAGATGTTTATGAGCACTCATTAACTGTTTTGGAACAAGCTATTGCACTAGAAAACAGATTAGGCGGCAAGAGCCTTGTTAATCGTTTGGCAGCTCTGCTTCACGATATTGGAAAACCAAAGACTCGCGCTTTAATTCCAGGTGGTGGAGTTTCATTTCATCATCACGAAGTAGTTGGGGCGCGCCTTGCCAAAGAACGTTTAAAGAAACTCCGTTTTTCAAATGAAATTATTGATCAAGTGGAGACTTTAATTGTGCTTCACCTACGTTTTCATGGCTATGGTGATGGCGAATGGACTGACTCTGCTGTACGCAGATATGTTCGCGATGCGGGCAATTTACTTACACATTTACACGTTTTAACGCGTGCCGATTGCACCACACGTAATCAACGAAAAGCAGAACGACTTGCACGCACCTACGATGAACTTGAAGCGCGTATTGAAAGATTGGCAGCCGAAGAGGAACTTGCCGCTATTCGTCCAGATTTAGATGGCGCTGAAGTAATGCAATTACTAAACATTAAACCTTCGCGCGAAGTTGGTTTAGCTTTAGATTTTCTTCTTGAATTGCGTTTGGAACGTGGACCCCTTGGTAAGAAAAAAGCAACCGAAGAATTATTTAATTGGTGGAAATCCCGCTAAATTTACTTGGACGTAAAATTACAATCGCTAAAAATAAGTAAACCAAAGTAATTGCTCCACCAACTGCAGGAGCTATTCCAGAATTTGGCGTAAACAAAGCCGCTAGCAACGCACTAGAAACAATTGCTACGTTAACTGTCATGTCATAAAAAGCAAATGTTCGACCGCGGAAATCATCAGTGATTTTTGATTGAATCAATGCATCATTAGTGACTTTCATGCTTTGCCCCGCAGCAGCTACGAAAAATGCTGCCGAATATAAAGACCATCTTGTATGCACAAGCCCAACAAAAATCGGAGTCAAAGCACTAACAAATGCCATCATTCTGATCCAGTTATGTCTGCCAACTTTTTCCACACCAAGTGGCGCAACAAAAGCGCCAATTACCAATCCAACTCCGGCAATTGCAATTGCCCGACTGACTCCAGCCAAACCACTTTCGGTATCTGCTGGATTGTTAAATGTGTTTCGCTCAAGCAATAAACCAATGATTGTTAATGCAGTTAATCCACCACGTTGTATTGATGTTGCCAAAATGCCACGCATGGCATCGTTATGACTTTTTATAAATCTAAATGCTGCAACAAGTTCGGCAACACCATCTGGTTCTCTATTTTCATGTGGCAGCGGACCTAATTCATTTCTTTCTAATCTAGAACTGAAGAAAGTGGCCAATAAATAGCCCAAAACTGCGATAAGTAAGAGAATTCCATCAGAGTGGTTGGCATTATTTAATGAATCAATTGTTCTGCGAATTGCAATACCAATTCCACCACCGATAACTACGGCAAGAGATCCACCAGTAACCGCAAGTGCATTTGCTTTAATTAAATTTGGTCTATCAATCATCAGCGGAAGTCCGGCCGAAAGTCCCGCCAATAAAAGTCGGTTAACACCAAATGCAAAAAGAATTAATAAAGTTAATAAAATCCCAGTAGTTCCTGAGAAAATTAAAATTGCAATTAAGATTAAATCTACGGAACGTAAAATATTCGAAATAAAAACTGCACGTTGGCGCGCTATGCGGTCAAGAATTGTTCCGACTAATGGACCAATTATCGAATAAGGAGTAAGTACGACCGCAAACCCCAAAGCTGCCGCCATCGCGCTGGCTTGTCTTTCTGGAGAAAAGAGCACAAACGAAGCGAGTGCACTTTGAAAAATTCCATCTGTTAGTTGCCCGCTCCAACGTACTGCAAGTAATTTACGCAGGCGAGGATGCAGGACCAGCGCGAAGAATTCCTGCATGTGCAAACTTTATTGCTTATTTGATTAATTACTATTAGCCCATGAGATCTAAGCGTTCATTTGTCGATTACTCCCTCGACAAACGCGCAACTCTGATTGCTCTCTTTCGTGGTGCAACTGACGCCTGTGACGCCGATCCATATTTAATGCGAGCTGCGAAATTTCACGGAGAAAAAGCAGATAGAAATTGTCCAGTTTGCAAAAAACCTGAACTAGTTGAACTTCGTTATACATACGGCGATCAACTCGGCCAATATCAAGGTCGAATCAAAACCATCGCGGAGTTAATGCAGATGGAGCTGGAATTCGGTGAGTTCCGTGTTTATTTAGTAGAAGTCTGCAAGTCATGTCATTGGAACCACTTGGTGCACTCATTTACCTTGGGAGATGGGGTTAATCGCAAGCCACCACGCAAGAAGCCAACCCTTGAGGACGAGGATTACAGGTAATCTTTCACCATGCCTGGCGCTTCAAAGCGATTATTAACTCGAATTGCCATTTTCGTTGGTGGAATTGGCTTTGTCGCTGCCGCTACCTTATTTGTTTTGGCTTACTTCACTGTTTCGATTCCAAACGTAAATGATTTCGTAAATACTCAATCGACAATCATTAAGTATTCAAATGGTGCAGAGATTGGCCGTATTGGAGCGCAGAATCGAACCATCGTGCCTCTTACCAAGATGCCACTGCATTTACGTGAAGCAGTTCTAGCAGCAGAAGATCGTGGTTTTTACGGAGAGCATGCATTTAGTATTCAAGGATTTGCCCGCGCTGTTTGGGATAACATAAAAACTCTTGGCCGCGGTGGCGGCGGTTCAACAATCACTCAGCAATATGCAAAGAATGCATTCTTAACTCAAGAGCGTTCGATTACTCGAAAAATAAAAGAACTTGTAATTGCAATCAAACTAGAGAACCAATTAACCAAAGATCAGATTTTAGAAAACTACTTAAATACTATTTATTTCGGTCGTGGTTCTTATGGAATTGAAACCGCGTCGCAACAGTATTTCAACAGAAGTGCTAGTCAATTAAGCCTTGCGCAATCAGCCGTTATTGCTTCAGTACTTCGCTCTCCAGGTTATTACGATCCTCAATACGGTAAAGAAAACATGTCGCGACTTAAAGCCCGATTCCAATACGTATTAGATGGAATGGTTAAGTCTGGCTGGATTACAAAATCCCAAGAGAAGGCGGCTAAGTTTCCAACCATAATGCCTGGGACTTCTGAAGGTTGGCTATCTGGACCTAAGGGTTACTTAATTGAAATGGTGCGCTCTGAATTGATCAAGCGCGGATTTACTGATGACCAACTTATGAAAGGTGGCCTTGTAATTAAGACCACCTTTGATCAAAAAGCACAGACTGCGGCAATCGGAGCAGTTGCGGCTTTAACGCCGGCCAAGTCTCCAGAAAATTTACATATTGGATTGGTTGCAATTCGTCCAGGAACCGGCGAAATCATTGCACTTTATGGTGGTCGCGATTATGTGAAGCGCCAGTTAAATGATGCAACGCAATCAATTGCATTGGCCGGATCAACATTTAAACCTTTCGCGCTCGCTGCGGCTCTTGAATCTGGAATTCCTCTAACTTCAATGTGGAACGGCGATACACCTCAAACATTTGATGATGCTGGTAAGCCATACATTGTCAATAATTATGGTGGCGAAGGTTGGGGCCAAATAGATTTGATGACTGCAACTGCGCACTCTGTAAATACAGTTTACGTTCCACTTGGAATTAAAGCAGGACCAGATAAAGTTGTAGACGTCGCTCGACGTGCAGGCATTCCCGATTCTGTAGCAATGATGCCAACACCTTCAGTTGTATTAGGTGCGGCGTCTCCTCACGTAATTGATGTTGCAGTTGCATATGCAACTTTTGCAGCACAAGGCGTTTATGCAGCACCTTGGTTTATTACAGAAGTAAATGGATCAAATGGTGGAGTGCTTTATCAAGCTGCATCTCCTTCACCTAATACCGTATTTAGTAAAGATGTAATGGCGGATTTAACTTACGGATTACAAGAAGTAGTTAAAAATGGAACTGCTACTTATGGAACTGCAGGTCTAGGCCGCCCAGCTGCTGGCAAAACCGGCACTTCAGAACAGAATGCATCAGCTTGGTTTAGTGGTTACACACCACAACTTGCCGCTTCGGTAGCTATGTTCCGTGATGATGCCACACAAACACTTAATGGAATTGGTGGATTGAATTCTGTCACTGGTGGAACTTTCCCAGCAAAGATTTGGACTGCATTTATGAAAGGCGCACTAAGCGGCGAACCAGTACTCTCTTTCCCTAAACCAGTTCATATTGGCGGCACCGATCCGGTTGTGATGACAAGCGGCGGCAAGCAAACAATGAAGAAGAAGTAATCTGTTTAAGAATTCGCGCGTTCTACTTGCACTAGCGATAGTCGCAAGTTTGATCTCGTTTTTTAAGTTTTCACATTGCGAAAAGCGCGATTGGCAATCCCCTGATAATTACATTCACGCTTGTTATACAGATATTGCACCTTTATATACAGAACGCGGATTAGATAAAGATATTTGGGCATACGGTAGTGGTGATCAAAGCGTTGAATATCCAGTCTTAATGGGCTTGGCAATGTATTTAACTGCGCTACCGATGCGCGATATACATGATTACTACTTCTTAAATATCTTTCTATTAGCGCTACTTTTTATTGGTTCGATTTTTGTCGCACAGCGGATAAATGGTTACGGTTTCTATTATGCGCTCGCCCCAGCTGTGATTGGTTCGCTCTATATAAACTGGGATCTCTGGGCAATTCCAACGATGCTGCTTGCGATTTATTGGTATGACCGAAAGCAATTTGATTTCAGCGCGATTGCGTTAGGTGTTTCGGTAGCAACTAAATTCTTCCCAGTACTTTTATTAATTCCGATTTTGGTTATTGCAGCTAGATCTAATCGCTCGTCAAATAGATACCTTGGTAGATACTTAGGAATTTTTACTGGAACTTGGCTGGTAATTAATTTACCTGTCGCAATTACCACGCCAACTGGTTGGTGGCATTTCTACAAATTTAATATGGAACGCGGACCTGATTGGGGTTCAATTTGGACTGCGTTGCAATTCTTTGGATTTAAGAGCGGTTCAATTAATTACTTATCCTTACTTGGCACGCTCGCAATTCTTGCTTGGGTCTGTGTCTATTTATTCGGACTTAAATCAACTCCAACACTTGCCGAAGTTTCATTTATTGTATTTGCGAGCGCGCTAATTCTCGGCAAGGTGTATTCGCCACAATATGTTCTTTGGTTAACTGCACTT
>CAZUOG010000073.1:0-2589 GCA_964622225.1 uncultured Actinomycetes bacterium
AAAACTAGCAAGCGAATAACTTAGTAACCGACACAGTTACTGGTAGCGCTTGCGTAGTCACTTCATAACGTGAAAAAAAGTTTCACTGCTTTAGCTATAGCTCTGCTCTTGGTCTCATCTCCCAAGAGTTTTGCTGCCGTGAAACCTGCCGGCATTGCAAGAGTCGGCGATCAATGTTTGAGAAATGGCGTTGTAGCAGCGGGCAGAGGCATCAACGGAACTGATTTGGTCTGCATGCCTGCAAACTTGGGAAGTGCTAAAGGTGATTTACTCTGGTGGTATCCCAATTTAAAACAACAGAATATCTTTGAATTGATTGCACCTATAGTTTCTAGGTCTTCAGATGCACCAGAGGTAATTGCAAGCAGAAGCGCTGACCGAGTCGGGAAAATAGTTGGCCAAGGGCTAAAAGGCGAAGAGCTAATCAAAGATTATTCTGCCAAGAACTTTACGGGTGGATATGGGCAATTAGCTCTATCAACTTTTCAAAGCTATCGCAACCGAACTGCGACATCTTTTATCGGGAATCTAAATCTTTTAAGTGGCCTCACGCTTACCAAATCGAATATAAATCTTTTAGATTCCAAGCCAATAGCAAATTTAATTGTGGAGTATGAAGCGATAGCGGTGCCTTCAAATTCCAAATATTCAAGCATCACGCAATTGGTCAACGATTTAGCCGCTGACCCTAGAGCTGTTACCTTTCTAGGCGGGCCAGAAAATGGTGCTGAATATTATTTCTTCACCAAATTCTTAAAGAGTCAAAATATAGATTTTCGAAATGTTTCATATCAGTCCACTACTTCAGGTGCACAATTATTATCAAGATTAAGTGGAGATAGTTCGAAAGTTGCCATATCTGTAAATGGCCACTTTGTTCCTGGAGTGGCATCTGGGAAGGTAAGAATTCTGGGTCTCGCATCCCCTGATCGTTTACCATGGATTAAAGGCAAGACTCTAACTTCTCAAGGAATTCCAATTGTTTTTGGCAATTGGTACGGAGTTTTTGCGCCTGGCAATATAGGGCCAAGTGACAGCGATAATCTACTTAGATCACTCGAAATTCTTCATAATTCCAAAACTTGGATAAAAACTCTCGCAGAAAATTATTGGAATGATGGATTTCAATACTCATCTGATTTTAACGAATTGATAAAGAGTCAAATTGCAGAAATTCAGAGTTACCAGGCGTAGCAATCCTCAAAAGTTAATATCCATCGGAATATAAATTAAGTAAACTCACCAAGTGATTTCAGGCGTGAATAGATTCACCATTATTGGTGCAGTAGTGGGGTTTGCAGTTACTCGCTTTTTCCCTGATGGGAATCTATTGATCACCAACGTCGTAGCTCTAGTTTTTGCCCTAACTTTCAGAGCCATTTTCAAATTATTAAATCGTATCTAGACTTCTTGCATGACTTCCAAAATAAACATACCACCTAAAAGTCTGGTTGGCATTCAAGCAAAGGGACCATCTTCATTTAATGAAGTGGAGCAGAGCGGCTCGAAATTTAGTGAGCAACTCTGGCGAGAATTTATTGGGAAATTAGTGGAAAGCGGCATCTCGCTTGACCGAGATATGTATGGCGTAAGTTGGCCAGCCGATGATTTAACTCCACCGCAATATGTTCACTATTTCTGCGGATTTGAGTCCGATGAAAAAGTGGCGGGTCTTACTTCATTAATGCTCGAGGGCGGGAACTATTTTCAGTACAACTGTGAAGTGTTAGCGGTAGATATAAATAAAGGTTTCCAAAATGCGTATCTTGTTGCCATGCCCTCTTCAGGATTCCAAAGTAGAGATGGTCAACATTTAGAAATATACGGAGATGAGTACGATCCAGATTCTCCAGTCGCCCGATTTAGAATTCTAATTCCAATCGATTAGTTCTTTGCGAATAATTCGCAAAGCACTATGAACAAACTCTCGTTATTTTGAACTTCTATAAATTGCTTCTCATCCTTCAATGGTTGAAAATTCAACTATTGGCAAGCCATGTCAATAATTAATTACCAAGGAGAAACATGAATAGGAAGATAGTTCGTAGTATCGCAATTGCAACTACAGCGCTTCTCTCTCTTGGCTTGAATACAAACGCTCAAGCTGCGAAGAAGATTACGCTGTCGATTGCTTACCAAGGTCCACTAACTGGATCTGATGCCACAATTGGACAGGATGAATTGGGCGTTGTTAAGTATGTAGTTGATAAATTCAACAAGACAAATACAAAGTACAACATCAAAGTAGTGCCAGTAGATGATCAGGGTGAGCCTAATCAGGCAGTAACCGTTGCGCCATCTGTGGCACAGAATAAGAATGTTGTGGGTCTAGTTGGACCAGCTTTTTCAGGTACGACAATTTCATCATTGCCGTATTACAAGAGCTTTAAATTACCTCTAATTTCACCTTCAGCCACGCGAGTATCGCTAACAGACCCAACCTCAAAGACTGATTTCGGAGGACCAATATTTCATCGATTGGCAGCAATCGATAGCAAACAAGGTCCGGCTTTGTTAAAGCACGCTATCAAAGGTGTGACAAATCCAAAGGTATTCGTCTTTGATGATCAATCAGCATATGCAGCACCA
>CAZUOG010000073.1:2749-5669 GCA_964622225.1 uncultured Actinomycetes bacterium
ATGTTATTGATGCGATGACTTCCTTAAAAGTGACAAATGTCGGTACAGATTCTGTTCCAGCAGACACTAAGGATTACACCGCAACTATTGCAAAGATTAAGTCATCTGGTGCCAATGTGGTTATTTACACTGGTTACTACTCAGCGGCAGCGCTTTTCATTAAGCAGATGCGTGCTGATACTTCACTCAAGAGCGTCATTTTTGCAGGTGGAGATGGAGTTCTAAATAATGAATTCATTAACCTTGCTGGTGCTTCAACCGAAGGATCACGACTTACTGGCCAAGCCACTTTAGCTGATGCAAATCCAAAGGTTGCAGCAGATTACAAGGCTGCAAATGGCAAAGATGCTGGCATCTATGCAGTTGAAACTTATGATGCAACTTCAATTTTCTTGCAAGCTATTAATGCTGGAAAAATTACTCGCGATGCGATTTTGAAGTACATCAAAGCAAATACATTTAAAGGCATCGGTGGTGCGACTTATGCATTCACACCAAACGGTGACATTAAAGAAGGCGGCTTTACCGGATTTGTAGTTTCATCCGGAAAGTTGGTTTCGAAGGGAACTATTAAGTAATTCCCTAAGTAAATTCTCGGGAGCTAAGGGCGTCTGGTGACAGACGCCCTTAGTTTTTTCCGGCCCTAAAAAAAGAAAATCCCCACGTATTCACGCGGAGACTTTGGTGGGTTGTGTAGGACTCGAACCTACGACCCAGTGATTAAGAGTCACTTGCTCTACCAACTGAGCTAACAACCCAAAGACTGAACGGGTCAGACCCTATCAAGAAGGGGTCTGACCGCAAAATCTACGGCTAATCATCCAGTATGTGGTGTCGGACATTTAATATCTAAGTATGAAAATGCGCAGTATTTGGGCGATTGCACTAATCGCAATTATTAATATCTCTAGCGCTGAAGCTGCACCATCAACTGCCGAGAAGCTTTTAGATTCACTATCTGTAAAAGGTCGCGCTGCTAAGACTGGATACACCAGAGATCAATTTGGACAACGTTGGGCAGATGTGAATCGAAATGGGTGCGATACCCGAAATGACATTTTGCAGAGAGACCTGACTAATATTTTATTTAAACCAGGCACTCATAATTGCGTTGTGCTCTCGGGAACTTTAATCGACCCATATTCAGGCACAAAAATTGATTTCGTGCGCGGAAATGTCACTAGCATGGAAGTGCAAATAGATCACGTGGTTGCTTTGAGCAATGCCTGGCAAACAGGAGCCTTCAAATTAACTCTTGAGAAGCGAACCGTATTTGCAAATGATCCTGAAAACTTACTAGCAGTAAAAGGATCGCTCAATTCTCAGAAAGGCGATGGAGATGCCGCAACTTGGTTGCCACCGCTTAAAAGTTTTAGATGTACTTATGTATCAAAGCAGATTGCTGTTAAAGCAAAGTATGGACTTTGGGTCACTGCCCCTGAAAAAGCGGCGATGAAATCAATTCTGGCGAAATGTCAGAATTAACTTTTCTTAAATTGCGTCGTGACCTTTTTCTCCGGTTCGAACGCGAATAACTGATTCCACATTTGTAACCCAAATTTTGCCGTCACCAATTGAATTGGTGTTTGCAGCAGATGCGATGGTGCCCACGATTGAAGCGGCTTGATCATCATCAGCGATTAATTCGATTTTAATTTTCGGAATCAGATCAACAACATATTCCGCGCCGCGATAAATCTCGGTGTGGCCCTTTTGGCGACCAAAGCCACTGGCCTCAGTAACTGTCATGCCTGCAACACCAGAGTCGCGCAAGGCTTGTTTAACATCATCCAGTTTTCCTGGCTTAATGACTGCGGTAATTAGCTTCATGGTGGTCCAATCTTACTTATCGAATTGAAATACTTGAGAAATCGTATGCGGATTCAGCGTGGTAAACCTGATCAAGGCCAGTTGATTCATCTTCTGCCTTAGATCTAAATCCAATGGTGCTTTGGATGAATTTTGCAATCAAAAGTGTTCCGAAGAATGAAAATAGCGCGACAGCAACCGATGCGATCATCTGGCGCTGCAATAGTTCTGTTCCTCCACGCATCAAGACGCCATCTCCGCCAAGCGCATTTGCAGTTGTGGTGGCCAATACGCCAATCATCAACATTCCAAATAATCCACTTACACCGTGAACACCGACCACATCTAGTGAATCGTCATAGTTAAATCGATATTTCAATCCAACTGCCCAGCAAGAAAGTGCACCGCTAATTAATCCAATTAGAAGTGCGCCAAGTGGATTTACGAATCCGCATGCAGGAGTGATTGCAACCATTCCAGCAACAGCGCCAGATGCCACACCTAAAGTTGTAGCGCGACCATCACGAATTTTTTCAGTTAGCACCCAAGTCATTGCAGCAGCAGCTCCCGCAATTTGGGTATTTATAAGTGCAGTAGCTGCAAGTGCGCCACTAGAAAGTGCGCTACCGCCATTAAATCCAAACCAACCAAACCAGAGAATTCCTGCGCCAAGTAAAACTAAAGGCAAATTATGTGGGCGCATTGGATCGCGCTTAAAACCAGTGCGCTTACCAATTACAAGCGCTAGCGCGAGTGCAGAAGCGCCAGAATTAATTTCAACAACAGTGCCGCCAGCAAAATCAAGTGCGCCAAGATGAGCGGTAATCCAGCCACCACTTGCAAAGACCCAGTGCGAAACAGGTGCGTAAATCAAAGTAATCCAAGCCGAGACAAATACCAACCAAGAACTAAATTTCACACGATCTGCAATTGCGCCCGAAAGCAACGCGACTGTGATGATTGCGAAAGTTAATTGAAACATTGCAAAAGCAAGTGTTGGTACTAAATGACCTTCTGCGCCGACTGTTGAACTTAATGTGTCTTTAAGTCCTAAATGTGAAAGATCGCCAAACTATCCCGCCGTGAAGGCACAGACTTGTTTTTGAAGAGC
>CAZUOG010000074.1:0-5455 GCA_964622225.1 uncultured Actinomycetes bacterium
AACCGACGATCTGCTCGTTACGAATGAGCTGCTCTACCACTGAGCCACGGAGGCAATTAGTGAAAAAATATTTAAATTTTAGTCAACAAGAATTGTGCCGTTTGGTGTTTCAAACTGCACCGCAATAATTCCGGTGTCACCATCTGCTTCGATCGGAGTTAACCAACGAATTTCGACGTCCTCGCCAAGCGCATCTTTGTATTCAACTCCAAGATATTCGCGAACTGTCTTTGGTTCGCCAGCAATTTCAAGACGAGAAATTTTTGAAGTTGCTTTGCCATCTGCTGATGGATGATGGTTTTCGACCCATTCAACGAAGAATGGAAGTTGGCGATCTTCAAGTGTTGCAAGAATTCCGATTTGCTTCCAAGTTAATGTTTCGCCATCTGGTTTAGTACGTGAACCATCCACCGCAGGACGACCTAAGCGCTTTTCGATTTGCGCAACATCATCAACTGCTAAAACCCAAGTAAGCCATCCGCCACCTTCTTCTGCGCGAAGTTTTACTGCGCGACCAAAAGGAGTCTTATCTGTTGCTGGATGATCAAGTGGGCAAACAACTTCAATGTAATGTCCATTTTGAAGAGGTGCAGTGAAATTACGTGTGCCGAATCGTGGGTGAGCGCCACCGTCTACGAATGTTGTTCCCAGCTTGGCACCTAAGCGCTGCACTGTGTCTGAAATCTGATCGTGGGAAGTCACATAAGAGATGTGGTCTAATCGCATGGGAGAATTTTGCACCACCAAAAGGGGTGCTAATTACCACCGGAGAATGGCGAATTACGCGCCACAAACCAGATTTTGTGCGGGAATTACCCCTGAAATTAGATACTTTTCGACCGCCTGGTCAACGCAAGGGTCATTGCGGTTGTAGCCGGTATGGCCTTCCCCGTTGACTGTAATCAATACAGAATTTATTAAAACTTGCGAGAGTTTTACCGCCCACTGATACGGAGTTGCCGGATCGTTGCTGGTTCCAATAACCAAAACTTGAGAATTTAACTTTAAAGGTCCTGTGATTAATTCATATTTTGGTTTTGGAAGATATTTACAATTTAAATGTGAATTCGCGACATATTTACCAAATATCGGTGCTTTGCTTTTTATCAAGTTCTCATCAACTACTAAAGACGGGAAATCAGCACATGAAATTACCGTCAATGAAGATGCATCATTAGAGTTGTAATTGCCGTTTGCATCTCTTCGGTTGTATTGATCAGATAAAGAAAGCATAGACTTTCCATTTCCATTAAAGAAATCTGTCAAAGCACTTCTAAGAATTGGCCAACCAAACTCCTTGTCATAAAGCCCAAATGCAATTCCATATACTGCCAATGATTCAGTTAGCTTACGGTCGCCAACCGTAATTGGTTGCTGGCGCAAATCATGCAAACGCGATTGAATTTGAGTTGAGTAATCGCCACTTAAAGGACATGAATTTTCTTTCATACAATCTTTTGCAAAAGCTCCAAATGCAGAATCAAATCCGATAGCCTGTTGCATAGTGTCTTCACTTGAATTTAAAGTTGGATCAACTGCCCCGTCTAATACAAATCTTCCAACTCGATCTGGAAAATTCTTTGCATATAATGTTCCGAGATAGGTGCCATACGACTTACCAAGAAAATTTAGTTTCGTATCGCCTAATAATTCCCGCAAGATATCCATATCTCTGGCGGCATTCGCAGTTGAATAGAAAGCTAAGTATTTATTCTCGGCCATACATTTCTTGGCAAAAGCCTGGCTATCTGCCTGCAATTTCGCCATTTCTGCCCCATTTTCTGGATAAGAATTGGATGCATACGCCTGATCGGTTTCTGAATTACTTAAGCAATCAATGGGTGCAGATCGTCCCACCCCGCGCGGATCAAAACCAACAATGTTGAATGACTCATTTACTGCTTTGGTGAATGCGCTCTCATATGAATATACATAATCGATTCCTGAACCACCAGGTCCGCCAGGATTTACCACCAAGTTTCCGACTGCGCCTGATGCTTCATGTTTCATTACCGCTATGTCGAATTCACCTAATTCAAGATTGCTGTAGTCAATTGGCACCTTGAATGTGGCACATTTAAAGCCGCCATAGCAGTTATTCCATTTGAAATTCTGGCCATAATAAGCTGAAATCGAAGTGGCATTGATTTTGCCACTGCTTGGTTTAAATGGATTTGCTGACTTAATTACATAACTAGAAAAAGGAATTGCTAGCAGTATCAAGACGCTTGCAATTGATAAGAACTTTAACGTTACTTTATTAATTCGCACATTAATGCTTCCATGACCAGAAGTGGCGCACCATTGCGTTGTAAGTTTTCTCTAGCTTTCATAATTGCATCCATTTTGGCTAGAATCTTTTGAGATTGAGTGTTGGCTGCCATTTTATTTATCTGTTCTGCAAGTTCTGAGTTAATCAAAGATCCTTCGTGTCCTGCCTGCACTAAAATCACATCACGGTAAAAAGTTGCCAAATCCAAGAGCGCACCATCTAAGGTATCTCTAGTTATTCTGGTTGCGCGCGACTTCTGTTCTTTCTCTAGTTCCTTCAGTGCCTTGCCGCCACCTTTTCCAAGTGCAGTGGAAAGCTCTTCATATTCTTTCTCATCTAGCGCTTCTGAAATTGCATCGGATTCCGCATTTGCCAACTCAACCAATTTGGCGGCGGCGGCATATGCAGAAGAGACTGAATTTAACTGGCTTGGGGTGCTTAAAATCGCGTGGCGGCGATTGCGTACCTCTTCATTTGTGGCTAAATGTCGGGCACGACCGATATGTCCTTGTGAAACTCTGGCTGCAAAATCTGCCATCTTCGGTGCAATCTGATGTTTATCCATTAAGAATTTTGATACTTCATCATTCGATGGAGTGTGCAACTGTATGTGGCGGCAACGTGAACGAATTGTCGGCAGAATATCTTGCAGAGTTGGTGCGCATAGCAACCACACTGTTCGTAAACCTGGTTCTTCGATTGCTTTCAGTAAAGCATTTGCGGCAGATTCTGTTAAGCGATCTGCATCTTCCATTACAACAACTCGCCAGCCACTCATTGAAGGCGCCCATGCGGTGCGTGTTAGCAACTCACGAATTTCATCAATCTTGATTGATAAACCTTCGCTCTTAAGAATTTCAACATCTGGATGTGCACCTGACTTGGCGGTGATGCATTCATTGCATTTACCACAACCCTTTTCTTTACATACCAATGCTTGCGCAAATGCGATTGCGGCAGATGATCTGCCACTTCCAGGAGGACCAGTAAAAATCCAAGCATGAGTCATTTCTTGTGACTCTTCGCCGCTTGCAGCAGCATTTACTGCAGCGGTTAATGTCTCAACAATATGTGTTTGACCAATGAGTTCGTCGTAGACGCTCACTTAGTTTTCTTTCGAAGTGTTGGCTTCTTAATTATGCGCTTTTTAGCTTTTGGCTTCTTCTCTATTTTGTTTAAGTCTCGAAGTTCACTGACACGTGAATTAATCGCCGCAGAAATATCTTCAATACTTTGGCGTCCATCCACAACTAAATAACGTTCTGGATCTAGGAGCGCCAAAGATAAGAATTCTTGACGTACGCGTTCATGAAAAGCAATTGATTCACGCTCTAAACGGTCACGTGATTTCAAGCGTCCGATACCTAATTCTGCGGGTAAATCAATGATGATCGTGAGAGTAGGAATCAAAGATTCGGTGGCCCATCGTGAAATACGACCAACTTCTCCAGGCGCTAAAACTCTTCCGGCACCTTGATATGCAATTGATGAATCTAAGTAACGATCAGTAATCACAATTTCACCGCGCTCAAGAGCTGGGCGAATTTTGGTATCGACATGGTGTGCGCGATCTGCTGCATATAGAAGCGCTTCCGCGCGAGGCGAAACATGATCATGGGTATGAAGTAAAATATCACGAAGCTCTTTACCTAAATCAGTGCCACCAGGTTCGCGTGTTAATACAACGGTATGACCTAGATCTTCTAAATACTCTTTAAGTAATTTAGATTGAGTTGATTTACCAGAGCCTTCTCCGCCTTCGAATGAAATAAATACACCCTTTGCATGACCAGTAATTTGCGCACCAAGATCACCACGTAGCGCTGAGACGATATCGCTCATTAATGAAATGCCCGGTCTATCTCGCATTTGGCGATAAGAAACCACGCCAATTAACCCAGCCAAAACACCTGCAATCAAAATAGTAATTGCAGCGCCGTTGTATGTAATTTCCGAGTTATAAAACTTGTAAGTGTGCTTTCCAACTGCAGCGGCAATCAACGGAGCAATTGCAAGCACTGCCACTAAAACCACGCGAATTAATGATTGCACGAATGCGAATGTGCGACCGCGTACTTCGTTTTCAACTTCCATGCCCAACATGGTGAAACCTGTTACCCAGCTAATTCCACTAAATGCACCCAAAATAATAGTTACAAATATGGCGAGAACTAAGTTGCTAATTAACGCTAATAGAACCAAGAAAAAGCCCGCTATGGCTAATGATGCGCCGAATAAACGACGGCGTGAGAACTGCGAAAACACGCGAGGGCCAAATGCGATTCCGGTTGCCAGCCCTGTAAATACTGAACCAAAGAGCACACCGTATGCAGCGTCACCACCACCAAGATCGCTAACAAATGTTCTCGCTAAGCCAATTACCGCGCCAGCTGCCATAAATGCACCGACCATGCCCACAATAAGTCCGCGCACAATTTTCGATTGGCTGACAAAACGCCAACCTTCAAGCAAAGACTTGGCAATATTTTCTCCACCCTTACCAGCAGCTGCGCCTTTTGGAATTTCTTCCATTCCAAAAACAATCCACGCGGTATAGAAAAAGGAAAGCGCATTTATGTAAAGAGCAACATCGGTCGTATTTCCATTTAAGAATGGGAACAATGCAGTCAATGCACCAGAGATCAAAGCTAAAATCGAAAATAGACCTGCAGCAATCGGCGCAGTTCCATATGCAGCAAGCAATGAAACTTGGTTAGCGGCTTCTAGTTTTTCCTTCGGCACCAAGTTCGGCACCGATGCTTCTTTTGCCGGAGACCAGAAGAGCGTTATGCATTCCACCAAAATTGTTGCGGCATACAGCCAGTAATAATTCTGGTAAACCGCGATAGAAATATAGAGACCACCGCGCAAAATATCGGCAATCACCATTAATTTGCGGCGATCGAATTTATCGGCAATCACACCTGCGATTGGCCCTAAGAAAACTGAAGGCAATAAACGTGAAATGAAGACACCCGCAATTGCAAAGTTTGCAGTTGAATAATTGCCTTGTGAAAGTTTCTGCGCCATTGCAGTAGTTGCAAGTAATCCCAGCCAATCACCAAGGGATGAAAGCGCCATTGATTGCCATAAACGGCGGAATGCAGGAATCGCTAAAACTCCCCTGGTCTCATCTTGACCTGGGGCGGCAGGCGTTGGAAGCGTCTTTGCCATAGAGGAGCA
>CAZUOG010000075.1:0-5438 GCA_964622225.1 uncultured Actinomycetes bacterium
TCACCTATCAATGCATGACGATCATCAACATTGTCTGCGATGAAATTCTGCACGACCAAATAAATGGCTAGGGAAAGCACCACTAAAGCTTCACCTAGAAGTAGGGCCGCCGCGATGGTCGAGCGCCACGCTCGCGATTGAAGATTGATCATGGAAAGAATTCTACCCATTAAAAACCCAAAATCATTTGATTCTTATCACGATTCATTAACTCACCATTATGTAGCAACAGTTTTTTATGATGCGTTAAAGAGAGAAATTTCGTTTGCTAAGCGCGAGGGTAATTTGGTGGGAGTTGTTAAGTTCGTGTTGCCATCGAAAACTTCAGAAGATCAATTACTTTACTTTGCAAATGAGTTGGAATTTGCAGTCAGACAACACGATTTGATTGCTCGAATCACTAGTCATGAATTTGCGGTACTGCTTAGATTCGATACTGAAATTATCTCAGCTTGTGAGTGTTTGGTAAAACGAATTAAAAATCTAGAAAGACGCAATTTCCATTATGGTTGGGTGATAGCAGATGGCACTAAAGGACTAGCACAAGTGCTAGAGGAGCTTGATAATCCACAGATTTTGAGACTCTCCAAAACTTTATAAACAGCAAGCGCCTATGGTCTGACACATGTCGTCAGTGAGCAGTGATATCGATATTTCCATCACTTATGGACCAATCTTCCCTTTCATAAGTGATCCGTCAATTGAAGAAATATGGATTAATACTCCAGAGCGTATTTTTATTGCTCGCAATGGCCGTAGTGAATTAACTAATTTACTGCTCACTGCCGATGAAGTCAGAAATATTGTTGAACGAGCGCTAATGTGGAGTGGACGCCGTTTAGATCTTTCACAACCATTTGTAGACGCTCGACTTCCAGATGGATCTCGACTTCATGTTGCTATTCCTGAAATAACTGCTGAGCACTGGGCTGTAAATATTCGCAAACATTTAATGCGAAATTTAGAACTAACTGATCTCGCAAAGCTCGGTGTAATGAGCCTTGAAATTGCGGAATTTCTTCAAACTGAAGTTGAAAATGGCAGCAACATTTTAGTTAGCGGTGGAACGCAAGCGGGAAAAACCACTTTGTTAAACGCGTTAGTTTCCGCGATTCCTATGGATGAACGCATAATCACAGTTGAAGAAGTTTTTGAATTAAAACCGGTTTTACCAGATGTAATTGCTATGCAAACTAGAAGTACAAATATTCAAGGCGAAGGTGAAATTCCATTGCGCAGGTTGATTAAAGAATCCCTTCGAATGCGCCCATCTAGAATTATTGTTGGTGAAGTTCGCGAAGCTGAAGCTTTAGATCTTTTGATAGCGCTAAATTCTGGATTGCCAGGCATGGGAACGATTCACGCGAATTCCGCGCGAGATGCCATTATGAAATTACAAACTTTGCCGCTTTTAGCTGGCGAAAATATTTCCATGAAATTCGTTGCTCCTACGGTAGCAACTGCGATTGATTTATTGGTGCACGTAACGCTGGGCAAAGACGGAAAACGTCGACTTACTGAAATTGCGCGAATTACTGGTCGAGTTGAAAATGAAAGAGTAGAAGCAGAGAGCGCATTTAAATGGAATGGAAGAGAATATGAAAAAGGCCTTGGATACCAGAGCTAACAAATTTAATTCTGCTTTCCGTGAGCGCAATGACAAGTCAGTCGATGCCTCAGCAGTTAGCTCGAATAAATATGGAGTTAAGAGATTAAACGATCGCTTGTTTGCATCTTTAGTCGCCGCGCTTTCATTCCTAGCTATAAGCGCGATGACAGCTTCTATTTTTATAGGTCTAGCTTTTGCAACATTATCCGGTGTAGCAACGAAAATATTTCTGAAACAAAGGATCGAACAAAGACAGGCTCAATTGACTCAGATCTGGCCCGAAGTTATTGACCACTTAGTTGCAGGAATTTATTCAGGAATGTCTATCACTGAGGCACTAACAGAATTAGCTTTTAGAGGCCCCGAAATTACCAAAGCTGATTTCGCTTTGTTTAACGATGAAATTCGTAGTGGTTCCGAGTTCACAGTTGCAATAGATAAATTAAGAAACAAATTTGCACATCATGGTAGCGATCAAATATTCGAAGCGTTGCTTCTTTCAAAGACTTTGGGCGGCGGCGAGTTATTAAACACTTTGCGTACTTTAGGTTCCTTTCAACGCGAAGATTTAATACTAAATAAAGAGATTGCAATCAAGCATGGCTGGATTAAAAACTCAGCCCACATCTCTGCCGCCGCTCCTTGGATTTTACTACTAATGATCGGCACGCAATCGGGTACCGCAGCTGCTTTTGCTAGCCCAACTGGTCTAGCAATTCTCAGCGCAGGAGTTGCGATGACATTTATTGCATACTTGTGGATGTCAAAAATTTCAAGACTTCCAGGCGCTCCGAGAGTTTTTAGAGGTTAGAAATGTTTTGGATTCAAATAATTATTCCGATTGCATTAGCAATTACTGGCTCAGCGATTCTCTATTCCGATAATCGGAGCCGTAGAGAATTCTTTAATAATTTAGGTAGCTCTTCCCGTAAACAGTTAGTGGAATTCACTTCCAAACAAGTTGATAAAACTGAAATCAGATCAAGGCTTGAAGAGATTGGCAAGAAATCAGAGAGCTCATATGGAGAATTTCGATACATACAATTGATGATTGGAACAATTGCAGCCTTAATTCCATTTATAGCTCTTTTTCTAATGGTTCTCAATCTCGTACAAGCAATTAGTTTGTCAATTTTCTTGGGTATTGGAACTTACATGTTTCATGACCATCATTTGAGTACTTTAGTTAAAGCACGTCGCGATCTGATAGAGGCAGAATTTCCTGCAATTGTTGAGATGTTGACTCTTGCAATTGCAGCAGGAGAGACACCAGTTGGCGCTTTCGCACGTATTGCAGATCGTTCAGATGCCTATCTTGCAAAAGAATTTGCGAAGGTCATTCAAGAGGTACGCAACGGTCGCCCATTTCACGAGTCATTAGATGAAATGAGTCGTTCACTTAAATCACCATCAATTAGAAGATTTATTGATGCGCTGGTTATGGCGCTAGTGCGTGGTGCGCCAATTGTTGAAGTGCTACATCGCCATGTGGCGGAAGCAAGAATCAATCAAAGAAATTTGGTAATGGATAAAGCTGGAAAGGCGGAGACCACAATGATGATTCCAATCGTCTTTTTGATTCTCCCAATTTCAGTCTTATTTGCGCTCTGGCCATCCATTAACCAATTGAGTTTCTTCGCTAGTTAGACAGAGGTGACTAGCTAGCGAAGAAACTCCGCGCAAAACAAAAAATAAAAGAATAAAAGTGAATAAAAATATAAGAAGAAAATAAAAAATAAAACAAGTAACCAGAGAGACCTTTGGTAAAGGGAAAGAAGGCAAGAAAGTGAATACAGCATCAGAACTACCTATGGCGGCTTTTTATGAGGAAGCAACAGGCTTTGAAACTTTAGGTTTTGAAACTTTCGCAACCCGCGAAGATGCAATTAAGGCATCAATGGCAGTCCATCCAGCGGGCAAGCGAGTTGAGTCATCGAATTTTATGAACAGAATTGGTGAAAAAGTTGAAGTGATGGCAATTAGAAGTGGAGTAGAGATTCGAGATCGCTTGCAGACTTTAATTAAAGATGAACGTGGCGATGTACCAGGATGGGTGTTGGTTGTATTGATGACCACCGGTTTAGTTACTGCAATCTGGGCTATCGCTAAGCCAAATCTCACTAGCATTTTAAATAACTCCCTAAACTCAATGAACAATGTCCGCTAGAAACTATTAGGGAAATTCGAAATTGGTTTGGTGTAAATCAAAGTGTGAATGGTAGTTATGAAAAACTTAGTTAAATTTCTACATTCCGATAAGGGAAATGTTGAAAGTGCGTTAGTGATTATTCCTTTACTGGCACTCTTTCTTGCCACATTGCAATTAATTGCAACCGTTAATTATCGGAATGTTGATATGACTAAGACGCAGAATAAGGCAAGCTACCAAGCGGTTTGGCAAGAAGTAAATCCTGGCGATCAAGAAACTTATTTAGCTTCGGGCAGCCCATTTGAAAAATTACGCTTGTTAGTAGTTAAAGCAGAACGCGAAGTGCCACAAATCTTTCCTGGCATCAGTGCTTTATTAGGTGGAAAGAAGATTAGAACAACTGGAACAGCAGTAATTGAAGAACCAGAAGAGTGTTGGGGCGGTTATGTCATTTGTTAAGCGCTTTCTGTTTGAAGAATCTGGATCTGCAACTATCGAGTTTGTATTGTTGGCAATTCCGTTATTTCTGCCAATACTGCTCTTTTTAAATCACTTCGCAACATTGAGTAATTCCGAATTGGTAGCAAGAACATTGGCTCGAGAATCACTGCGAGCATATGTGACTTCACCAAATAATGAGGTCGCCCCTGATCGTGCTTGGCAAGTTATGACTATAGGGGGACGAGCAGAAGGTTTAACAGAAGAACAGATTAGCAATCTAGACATTAACTTTGAATGCTCCGCTAATCCTTGCATCACGCCAAATGCGCGAATTCGAGCAACTTTAAAAATGCAATTACCAAATCAAGGCCGCATTGTTACCGCGCAAGCTGAGGAGTACATCTCTCCATGGCAATTCAATGGAGAAGGTCATGGATTACAACCAAAGCTAACAATTGAACCAGGAGTTGTTTTTGACATGACTCTAGGATCGTTAATTGATTTGCTGCCACCTGGTTTGAATTATCCAGCCAAGTTAGTCGCAGCGAACTTGTAACGCGAACTTAGAAATTTAGTTATGCGCAAATTAAGCAGATCAAAAAATGCCATTGTGGGCTTGCACAAAAACGAAACCGGATCTCTATCTCTTTTAATTATTGGACTTTTTATCGCGGCCTTATCAGCTTTAATGATTGTGACTGATATAGCAGTAGTAGCAAATGCAAAGAGAACTCTCGATCAAGCCACGGAAGCTGCAGCGATGCGAGCAGTTCAAAATCTAGATATTAATGCCTACTACTCTGGCAACTCCAGCAAGCACACTATTTTAACTTCAGCTTATGCAACTTTTGGCAATTCAAATTCTATTGAAAATAGGATTCCGGTAGATTGCGAAAAAGGTTGGCAGGAAATCAACGATGAAATGTCGACTTGGATGAATACAAATAGCAACATGAAGACTCTGCAAATTGAGAATTATGAAATTACGATGTTTGATTGTGTTTACGATGTTGTGCATTTAGAGACGAAAGCCAAAGTGAAATTGCCATTTCCCGCGCCATTTACGCAATTGGATCGCACCACAATTTACTCATCAATTACGACACTTACTGAGAAAGATAAAGGTCTCTGGTTCTTCGGTTGGCGTTTACATTAATTAGTCCTCTACCCTTAGCCATTATGGTTAAAGAAACCGGCAAGAAAGTCATCGCCCAGAATAAAAAGGGGCGCCATGACTAT
>CAZUOG010000076.1:0-5410 GCA_964622225.1 uncultured Actinomycetes bacterium
TTGTAAGGAGCAACCCAAACTTCACCAGGAACAGCTCCATAAGGTGTAACTGAATTTGGAAGATGTGCATCGCCGGCATGTTCTACAGATGGTTTTGATGAAACCATTAAAGGGTCATAGCTACCGTGGTAGCCACCTTCAATTTTCACAACTCCATTTCGACCCGTATATGCGCGTGCAGTACGCACTGCATACATAGTTGCTTCGGTTCCAGAATTAGTAAATCGAACTAAGTCCAAACTAAAACGCTTACAGATTCTCTCTGCCGCATCTGTTGAGATTGGTGATGGAGTTACAAATAAAGTTCCGATTTCAAGTGCAGTAGAAAGTTCGCGGATGACATCTGGATTCAAGTGGCCTGCAAGCATTGCACCAAAACCCATTGAAAGATCCAGCAATTGACGTCCATCTACATCTGTCATCCATGCGCCTTGCGCAGAGACAATGGATAATGGATATGGATCCCAATGCTGGAATGAACTTGTTGCACCTAAAGGTAAGACCTTTTTAGCGGCATCATTTTCAATTCCAGATTTTTTGGTAGTTTCGCGATAGCGAGCCCATTCCTGATCTAGCAGAGAGGCAATTTTGGCTTCGTTTAGTGGCTTTACAGATGTCGGGGTGTGTCTAAATGTTTGTGCGTGGTTAGCGCGGGTTTGCATTTTTTAATCAGTACATACAATTGTCAAGATCGACTTCGATCAGAGATTGAGTTGTACTCTCCTTTTCCTGAGTTCTCGTTCTAGAAGCGAGGTTATCAGTTTAAAATTTAAAGGCAACTCCCGCGCGTAAAAGCCGCTCTATTCTTCTAATTTACGTTCAAGTTTTTGCTTTAAAAAGTAAATAAGTAAGAAAACTACCGCCAAAAATCCGAATGCCCAGTATTTAAGTGCTTTTTCTAATTTATCCAAATTACTTGCAAATTCATATCCAAGAATTACCACAATGGAACAAAATACAATTCCTCCGGCTGCATTCCACTTTAGAAAAGTTTTATAAGGAACTTTGTTGATTCCGGCAAGTGCAGGAACCAGTGCACGTAAAAGAGCTTGCGCTCGCCCGAAGAAAATTGCCCAGCCATCATATTTATCAAATACGTATTGAGCCAAACGCCATCTTTTCTCACCGATTAATCTGCCGAATCTATTCTTTTCAATTCTTGGCCCAAAGTGTTTTCCGACTTCGTATCCAACCGAGTCTCCAGTGATTGCGGCTACAATCGATACAAGTAGAAATAACCAAAGGGGCCAAACTTTTCCGTGCGCTAAAACGCCACCAATAAGAAGTGAAGTTTCCCCGGGCAAGACAAATCCCACGAAAGCCGCGGCTTCGGCAAAGATGAAAAGTGTTAAAAGCAGGAATAACGGTATCTGCAAATTGTGTGCAATCAGCCAATTGGCTTGGTGATGTATCCATGCAGACATGGATTAAGGTTATCGGAGTATTGGAAAGGTTTAACATGACAAAAATCGTTAAAAAAGCTCCTACCGAATTAGCTCTACATCCTCTCCTGATTAACCGCTGGAGTCCGAGAGCCCTTGATGATCAAGATGTCATTTCATCTGAAGACCTTTTAGCAATTTTGGAAGCCGCCCGCATGGCTCCATCTGCTTTCAATGAACAACCTTGGCGTTTCATTTTCGGCAAACGAGGCGATGAAACTTTTGGTGAAATTCTCAATGGCCTAGGTGAGTTCAACCAAATGTGGGCGAAAAATGCCAGCGCACTTTTACTTGTAGCGGGAACCAAGCAGCGACCTAATGGGGATCCACACCCAAGTTATCAATACGACCTAGGTTTAGCTGTTTCGCAAGGAACATTTGAAGCTCATCATCGCGGATACGTAACTCACCAAATGACTGGTTTTAATCACGATGTAATGTGTAAGACTTTCGATCTAACCACCAATGAACCAGTAGTAGTAATTGCAATTGGCAAACAAGCAAGTGTTGATATTTTGCCGGAAGCGATGGCTGAGCGTGAAAAAACTCAAACTACTCGTAAGCCACTAAATGAATTGATACTTAAAGGCTCGATCTAATTTCCCATAAATCTGGGAACACAGGATTAAACAAAGTACTTGCCAGGTACTTAACGCCACTTGAACCACCAGTTCCTGATTTACTGCCGATTGTGCGCTCAACCATTTTCACATGGCGATAGCGCCACTCTTGTAAACCTTCATCAATATCAACCAGCTTTTCACAGACCATCGCTGCTTCTAAATCTTCGCGATGCACTTTTACAAGCGCTTTTTGAACTTTTTCATTTGGCACATAATGTTCGCGAACATTACGATTTAAAACTTCAGTAGGAATTTGAGCTCCACGTTTTGCTAAATAAAGCATTACTGAATCCCAAAGTGAGCGCTTGCTCAACATTTCAATAATTTCATCTCGCATCGCTGGCGGCAGATGACTTGCAAACTTTTCATCACGACGCCCAAGGATTGCCTCCACTTTTCTAAATTGAGCTGACTGGAAACCGCTTGATGCCGCTAAGTAATTGCGGAATGAGAGAAATTGCAGTGGAGTCATTGTTTCCAAGATATCAACTTGTGAAACACAGGTTTTCATAATGGTGCGAATACGTCCCAAAACCCCAAGAGCTTTATGAGTTTCATTAGCTTCTAGGGCACGTTGTGCTTCGCCAAATTCATGAATTAATTGCTTAAACCAGAGTTCATATGTTTGGTGAATGATGATGAAAAGTAATTCATCATGTTCGGGACCTTCAGATAATGGTTTCTGTAACTTAAGTAGTTCATCAACCGCTAAATAGCTAGTGTAAGTAAGTGCTGCATCGTGATTTTCGCTCATGTGACTCGTCCGCCTCCCTTGCCTGCGCCAAGATATTTTTTGCTGGCAACTAAATCTCGAAGTCTTTCGAAACCATCCCAAACTTCAACATAAGAAGTAGGAAGCGGACTGATTGCTAATCGAATAGAATTTGGTACACGATAATCTGGAATTACATTGATCTCCGTACGCATCGCTGCAGCGATTTCTTTTGCGTCAGGATGAATTAATGAAATATGACCGCCACGTTCGCTTGCCACTCTAGATGTATTTAATTCAAAACCAAGTGGTGCCAGCCAAGCATCGTAAAGCGCAATCATCATTTCAGTGCCTTTTGCACACTTGTCATTGATTTCTTTAATAGATGCTTCTTCAATCATTTCAAATGCAGTTTTAACGCAACGAATCGCCATCAATCCAGGGCTAGCAATTTGGAAACCGCGCATAGTCTCTAATTCACGTTCAAATATCGGCCCCATTTCAAATTGATCTGCTTGCGCAAACCAACCTTGAATCGGAACATTTAATTCTTTCTGCACTCGCTTTGAGACATACATCCAAGCTGGCGAACCAGGACCGGAATTGCCATATTTATAAGTGCAACCGACGGCTAAGTCGACGCCATTCTTATCGAATTCCAATTCAATCGCGCCGACTGCATGGCTAGCATCCCACAACATAAATGCGCCATATTTTCGAACCAAATCAGTAATTTCCTTAATTGGAGAGCGCGCACCTGATCGATATTGAATAACTTCTAAAGTCACCAATGCAACATCGTCACTCAAATACTTCTCCAAAATTTCTGGAGTGATGCGTTCGTGTTTTGCTTCGCCTGGTTCGTTATCAATGGTGATTAGTTTTAATCCAAACTGACGAACTAAACCTTGAAGGATGTAACGATCAGTTGGGAAGTTTGCCGCATCAATAATTATGGTTTTGCGATTAGGGCGCGCTTGTATAGCCGCAAGTGCTAATTGATAGAAATTAATTGATGTGGTGTCAGCGACAAGAACTTGACCTTCAGCGGCACCAAGAGCCGCGCGTCCCAGCATGTTTCCGACTGTCTGTGCTTCATCAACCCAATGGGCCCAGCCAGCTACAACTTCATTTCCCCATTCTTTAACCATAAAATCATTTACAGCTTGGATTGTGGCTTTCGGTAGTCGTCCTAAAGAATTTCCATCTAAATAGCATTGTTCTGGATCGTTAATTACGAACTGTTCACGGTATTTAGCAAGAGGATCTGCGGCATCAAGTGCCAACGCATATTCGCGATTTGTGACTTCCATGAGGCGAGAGCCTACTCTTAACCGCTATGGCAAGGAACCTTGTAAACCTAGAAAGCGTAAGCAAAGCTTTCGATATTAAGGAACTCTTACGCAACGTAAGTATTGGTGTTTCACAAGGTGACCGAATTGGAATTGTTGGCAGAAATGGCGCTGGCAAATCTACGTTAATGAAAATTATGGCAGGCACTGAGTTGCCAGATTCTGGCCGTGTAACAAAAAGTGGCGGCACCAGTATTGGAATTCTTTCGCAAATTGATAATGCGCCAAAAGGCGCAACCGTTAAAGATGTTGTCCTGGGCGATAAAGCAACGCACGAATGGGCTAGAGATGCCGGTGTCCGAGCAATTTTTACTGGTTTATTTGGTGGTTACCACGAAGAGCTTTTTACTCGCGGATTTGCATCTTTATCTGGTGGTGAACGGCGCAGAGTAGGTTTGGCTAAATTATTAATTGAAGACTTAGATTTAATTTTGCTTGATGAACCGACAAATCATTTAGATGTTGAAGGTGTCGCTTGGCTTGCTGAACATTTAAAGAATCGTAAAAATTTAGCAGTTGTTGTAGTAACTCACGATCGCTGGTTTCTTGATGAAGTTACAGATCGCACTTGGGAAGTCGTTGGTGGTGAATTAGAGGAATACGACGGTGGATATTCAGCATATGTCTTGGCAAAAGCTGAACGCGCTCGCCAACAAGCTGCAATGGATGCACGGAGAAATAATCTATTACGAAAAGAGTTAGCATGGTTGCGCAGAGGCGCTCCGGCGAGAACTTCCAAACCGAAATTTCGAGTCGATGCTGCAAATGAATTAATTGCAACAGAACCACCCCCACGCGATAACACCGAACTTCTTAAATTTAGTCAGAATCGTTTAGGTAATACTGTTTTTGAATGTCAGCATCTACAAATACGCGCTGGCGAAAATGTATTGATCGAGGACTTGGTCTGGAACATTGGACCAGGTGAACGCATCGGTATTGTGGGCGTAAACGGAGCTGGTAAAACAACTTTGATGCGTACGCTTGCTGGTGAACATTTCGCCTCCGCTGGGAAATTAGTAAAAGGTGTGACCGTGAAAGTGGCGATGCTTTCGCAACATTTAGCGGAATTAGACCCAACTTGGCGTTTAATTGAGGCGGTAGAGCGTGTAGCTACTCGCGTAGAACTTGGCGGAGGTCGAGAATTATCCGCTTCTCAACTCTGCGAAAGATTGGGTTTTGATCGTGAATCTCAATGGACTCCAGTCGGAGATTTATCTGGCGGCGAAAAGAGACGTTTGCAATTAACTCGTCTGCTCATGGATAGTCCGAACGTGCTTT
>CAZUOG010000077.1:0-5345 GCA_964622225.1 uncultured Actinomycetes bacterium
TGACTTCAACTACGCACTTACTTACCCAGCAGGTGCACCAGTTAAGGCTTCAAAGGACACTGGTGACAAGTACGACCTACGTCCATTCGCATCTGGTCCATACAAGATTGAAACATACAAGATCGGCGATGAAATGCATCTTGTACGTAACTCAGCATGGAAGAAGTCATCAGACTCATTCCGCACACCATATCCAGATGACATCGTTGTACGTTTCGGCTTAGCTGAAGATGTACGCGATCAGATTACTTTGGATGATTCAATTCCAAACACAGTAAACCTTGATGGTTTAACACCAGCAAACGTACGTGCATTCTTTGCAGATTCAAAGAACGCTAGCCGTGGAATGAACGTTTATGATCCATATGTTCGTTATGCAGCTATGAACGTTTCAAAGGGACACATGGACAACCTAACTCTTCGTAAGGCTGTCTTCTTTGCAATCAATACTCAAGCACTTATCGATCTATCTGGTGGCCTCGTTTACTACGGTGAGCCAGGAGATAGCCCTGTTAAGCCAGTACTTGGTCTTGACTATGCCAAGACTACTGGAAACATTCACGATCCTAACTGGAAGATCACTGGTAACCCTGACTATGCAAAGTCACTTGTTGAATCAATCAAGACATCTGATCCAGCTGCATATAAGAAGGCAACAGTTGATGGCATCGTTTGGGATATCTCAAACACTGCAACAAACCAGAAGGCATCTGTACTTCTATCTGATGCATTAAAGGCTGCAGGAATTGTTGTTAAATTTAACTTCATTCCTTCAGGTCAGTACTACTCAACAGTTATGAATACTGCAAAGCAGAATGACATTTCATCTGCTGGTTGGGGTGCAGACTGGGCAAACGCATCAACAGTTATTCCAGAACTATTCACAAAGGAAGGTGGATTTAACCTTTCACAGAACTGGAACGATGCTGCATATCCAGCTTTCAAGGCGCTATCTGATGCCGGTAAGAATGAAACAAACCGTGCAAAGCAAGCAGCTATTTGGAAGAAGGGTGCTCAATACGTAATGGATCAGTATTGGATTATCCGTCCAGTCTTTGGAAAGACTCAGCATTTCTGGGGCTCAAAGGTTGGCGGCGTTTACTACTGGGAGCCACAAGGAGACTTCGGTTTCGGTGGTCTTTACGTAAAGGCTTAATTAGCAACTAGCTAATTTGCTTTAAATGCAATGTTGCGGCGGGATGAAAATTCCCGCCGCAACATTCATGCAATATTAGAAGGGATTTAAGAGAAGAAAAAATGTTGAAGTATGTAATCCGACGATTAGCAGCGACAGCTGTGATTCTGACCTTGGTCAGTATGTCGGTCTTCGTAATCTTCGCGGTTCTTCCTATGGATCCGGCGAGATTGACGTGCGGCAAGGCCTGTTACCCAGCCGTCGTTGAAGCGAACCGCCATCGATTAGGTTTAGATGTTCCCGTACAAGTTCAGTACGGTCGATTTGTAAAAGGTTTATTTGTTGGCCGCGAATATGGTGACGGCGCAGCAAAATTCGAATGTCCAGCTCCGGCATTTGGATATTCATTTAATCGCCATGCATGTGTTACAGATTTAATTAAAAGTGCATTTCCAGTGACTTTTAGCTTGGCAATTGGTGCATTTGCTATTTGGCTTTTTGTTGGAGTTTTGCTGGGAATTATTGCTGCTAGAAACAAGGGCAAATGGCAGGATCGAGCCTCAACGGTATTCGTTTTGGTTGGAACATCACTGCCAACATTTATCTCAGGTCTTTTGATTTTGATCTTTATCGCTCTTAAATTTAAGTTATTAAACCCATTAGATATGGGAAAGTGGGTTTCACCTTTTGAGAATCCATTTAAATGGTTCAATATTTTCATTTTCCCTTGGGTTACATTGGCCCTTGCAAGCGCTGCGACATACACGCGTTTTACCCGTTCTAATTTTCTGGAAACAGAGAACGAGGATTACATTCGAACTGCACGAGCAAAAGGTTTATCTGAAAAAATAGTTTTGAGAAAACACATTCTTCGTTCAGCGCTGGCTCCAATTGTGACTCTTGCAGGCCTTGATTTCGCTGGCCTATTAGGCGGCGCAATTATCACTGAAGGTATTTTTAATCTTCCAGGTCTTGGCCGTTTATCAATTCGCGCGGTGCTAAATGATTACGATCTTCCGACAATTGTGGCCACCACAATTTTGGCTGCAACATTCGTCGTAGTCATGAACTTAATTGTTGATATTGCTTATGCATATATCGATCCTCGGGTGCGTGTACAGTGACAAAATCTAATTTCCTAGAAGTAACAAACTTAAATGTTGCTTTCCCAACAGAAGATGGTTTGGTTAAGGCAACTTCTGAAGTTTCATTTAGTGTAGCTCGCGGTGAAACCCTTGCTGTTGTAGGTGAATCTGGCTCTGGTAAGTCAGTATCATCTTTGGCAGTTATGGGACTTCACAATCGCAAAGTTGCACAAATTACTGGCTCGGCAGTGCTAAATCTTGAATCAGGACCAATCGATGTAATTTCAGCTGATCCAGATGAAGTTCGTCGTTTACGTGGCAAGGCCATGTCAATGATCTTCCAGGATCCAATGTCTGCGCTTCATCCTTATTATTCAATCGGAGATCAGCTCTCTGAAGCTTGGCGTTTATACAACGAAGGCTCAAAAGAAGATGGCATGAAACGTGCCATTGAGATGCTTGATTTGGTCGGAATTCCAAATGCGGCAAAGCGCGTAACAGAATTCCCGCATCAATTCTCAGGCGGTATGCGCCAACGTGTAATGATTGCGATGGCGCTTATTAATAACCCATCTCTTCTTATTGCTGACGAACCAACGACAGCGCTAGACGTAACAGTCCAAGCTCAAATTCTGAAGCTAATTAAGGATCTCCAAGTTGAATTCAATATGGCAGTAATTCTGATTACTCACGATTTAGGTGTAGTTGCAGAAGTCGCTGACCGTGTAAATGTCATGTACGCAGGACGCATCGTCGAACAATCAAAGATTGATGAAGCTTTCTACAACCCTGATCATCCATACACCATTGGTCTGCTCCAATCTATTCCTCGAGTAGGAAAGAGCGAACGCTTACATGCAATTCCAGGCCAACCACCTTCATTAATTCATTTGCCAGAAGGCTGTTCTTTCCTCGCACGATGCGAATTCGCATCTCAAGTTCCAGGCGATCTTTGTGCGACCGAGATGCCGAAGCTTCTCGAACATTCATCAGGTCATCTATCGCGTTGTCACTTAACAGAGACGCAGCTAGTTAAAGCGAGAGAGGCGGTTAAATAATGTCCGAACCAATTCTCAAACTTGAAGGATTAAAGAAGCACTTCAACACCACAACTGGTGGCGCTTTCAATAAGCAAAAGGCGATTCTTAAAGCCGTAGATGGAATTGACCTAGAGGTTATGCCAGGTGAAACTATTGGTTTAGTTGGAGAATCTGGCTGCGGCAAAACCACTGCAGGTCGCACAATTTTGAAACTTTACGAACCAACCGAAGGTAAAATTATTTTTGAAGGCGAAGATATCTCTAAGTTATCTGCAGCCAAGATGAAGCCATATCGTCGCCAAATGCAGATGATCTTCCAGGATCCATATGCATCTTTAAATCCTCGTCAGACAATCGGCACAATCATTGCCAACATGTTTGAAATCCAGGGCATCAAGCCAGCTGGTGGCGTTGAAAACGAAGTACGAGCTCTAATGGAGCGCGTTGGATTAAATCCAGAGCACATCAATCGTTACCCACATGAATTCTCAGGCGGACAGCGCCAACGTATCGGTGTGGCACGTGCGATTGCCCTTAAGCCAAAACTAATCGTTGCCGATGAACCAGTCTCTGCGCTGGATGTATCGATTCAGGCACAAGTTGTTAATTTGCTTGAAGATCTTCAGAATGAATTCAAGATGTCATATATCTTCGTTGCTCACGATCTTTCAGTAGTTCAGCACATCTCAGATCGAGTAGTGGTCATGTACCTTGGCAAAGTTATGGAACAGGCAGATAAGGCCGATATATTTAATAAACCACGCCATCCATACACCAAGGCGCTTCTCTCTGCAGTTCCAGTTGCAGATCCAATTGAAGGACGTAAACGAGAGCGCATTATGTTGCACGGTGATTTACCAAGCCCGATTAATCCTCCTTCTGGCTGTGTATTTAATACTCGCTGCTGGAAGGCAACTGATAAGTGCCGCACCGAAGTGCCGCAGCTTCTTGAAATTTCTCCAAAGCATAAAGTAGCTTGCCACTTCCCGGAGAACTAAATTCCAAATAAAAAACCCCGCCAATTATGGCGGGGTTTTTATTTTAATTCTTTAAGCTAACTTGCCTTTAACTTCAGCAGTTTTACCTGCAACTGAAATTAATACATTTAGCTCTGCACCTGGCTTGGTATCGCAAGCTACACCAAACTTAAATGTTGCAGATTGTCCTGCTGCAAGAGATCCTTGTGGTTGTCCATTTACACCAGCATCTCCATCTAGAACTTCAGGGCAAGCACCGCCAGCGGTAGTTGTTGATACGAATGAAACCGTTGCCCAATCAACAGCCTTTGATGATTTATTGGTAACAGTTGCTTCGAATAGATTAGCCGTCTGACCCTTTGCATAATTTGATGCAAATTGTGTTGGAGCAAAACTCTGTGGATCAGAAAGTTTGATAGTTACGCCATTGCCTAAATCAATATCGCTTCCGACAGCTCCAGTGGCATCGGTGGTATTCGTAACCAGATCCTGATTCTTACCATTTGTGGTTGCAGTGCCATCTGTGCTGCCACCGCAAGCGGTTAGAGTAAGCGCAGCTGCCGCTCCGATTAGGGTAAGTAGCTTCTTATTCATTGATATTCCTTTCCGAATAATCACCAAATTTTAACGCGTTTTTCGAGGTACAAAGCATCATTCTCGGTTACTCCAAAAGCCTCATAGAACTCATCGAGATTTCTCACGATTTGATTGCAACGGAGTTCGTCAGGCGAGTGCGGATCAGTTGCTACGCGTAAACGTGCCTCTTCTGGACGAATTAATCGGCGCCAACCTTGCGCATGCGAGATAAAGAATCGCTGCATGGCGGTAAACCCATCGATAACTGGCCCTTCCTGGCCATTTAGCGCGATTTTGTAAGCCTTAATTGCAATATTCATGCCACCTAAATCACCGATGTTCTCACCTAATGTGAAAGCGCCATTTACCTTCACATCTGGAGCGGCGGTAGGAGAGAGTTCATTAAATTGGGCGACCAATTCTGATGTTCGCTTTTCAAATTCTGCGCGATCAGCATCAGTCCACCAATTAACCAGGTTGCCATCACCATCATATTTAGAGCCCTGATCATCAAAACCATGGCCGATCTCAT
>CAZUOG010000078.1:0-891 GCA_964622225.1 uncultured Actinomycetes bacterium
AGTCCGGACTTTCCTCGGTGTACAAGTACAACGCGGTGATCCGGGCGACTCTTCGCTTAAAGGATACGGCAACTAGTTAGGTTTATGAAACGTGTTTTTCGCGTTTACTTGAATTACGCGTAGCAGAGAGACTTGTAATTGCAGTTATGACGAGCGTCAAAATAATCACTCCCAGGCTAAGTTCAAGAGAAATCTCTGGGACTTCAACGCCATTCCCATGGAGTGCTTCGAGGATCATCTTTACGCCAATAAATGCCAAGATGAAAGAGAGTCCCTTTGAAAGATAGATAAGGCGAGATAGTAAGCCCTCAAGTAAGAAGTAGAGCTGTCGTAGCCCCATCAGCGCAAAAACATTTGCAGTAGTAACGATGTAAGCGCTGTGAGTGAGGCCGAAAATGGCCGGGATTGAATCCAGTGAGAAAACTAAGTTGGTTACACCGAGTGCGATAAGTGCGATGGAGAAAGTGCTTAACCCGCGCTTCTTTAGCGCGGCAACAACTTTGCCTTCTTCAAACTCTTCTTCGCCTTCTTCCTTGATCAGCTTCCACGCGGTGTAGATCAAGAATGCGCCGAATATGTAGAAGATGCTGGAAAAGTGTGAAACAAGTGATGCACCAATTGGAATGAGCGCGCCACGGATTGCAATTGTTAACAATATTCCCAGTAATAGAACTAGTTGTTGTGATTCTTTCTTAACTTTCAAGCTGGCAAGCAAGATGATGAAAACAAAGATGTTGTCGACTGAAAGGGCGTATTCCGTTAACCAGCCGGCAAAGAACTCTTTCTGCATTTCCCCGGTAGTCCAATGTGGCATAAAGGTTCCGAAGCCGATTGCAGCGCCGATATATAGAACAGTCCAAGAAAGCGCTTCTAGGAAAGTGGTTTCTTTAT
>CAZUOG010000078.1:1020-5207 GCA_964622225.1 uncultured Actinomycetes bacterium
TTCTTTATTGCGGCGAATAATGGCTAGCGATAGGTCGAAGACAATCACCGCTGCCAGAAATGCAATCGTGAATACCCACTCATTGGTTGAAATCATGCGCGGTGGTGTCCTGTCTCGTTAAGGCTGCGCAGGGCACGCAAACCATCTGATGGCCAAATAGAAATTGAAGTTATTGAACAAGGTGCAGCATCTAAGTGGAAGACCGCTTCAGTTGGTGCGCCAGTAACAATCTGTGCCGCTAATTTAATTACTCCGTTGTGGGTAACAACGACTACGCGTTGTCCTGGATATTCGGCGGCTACTTTTTCCAACGCCTCTTCAACTCGAATACCAGCTTGGTCATAAGACTCTCCTCCAGCAGGAGCATAAGAAGATGAATTTAGCCAGGCTTGATATTCATCAGGAAACTTCTCTTTTACTTCTTCGAATGAAAGGCCATCCCAATCCCCAAAGGAAAGTTCGTACCAAATCTCATCAAAATTAATCTCGAGTCCAGTTGCATCGGCAATTGCCTGAGCGGTTTGAGTAGTACGCATCAACGGAGATGCAATTAGTATTTCTGGTTTAAATTTCGCGATTTCCTTGGCAACTGCAGCCGCTTGCGATAAACCTTTATCGGTTAGTTCTGGATCTAGTTCTCCTGTGCCCGAAAATTTACGCATTGGAGTTAAAACAGTTTCGCCATGGCGAACCAGATACAGTGTTGTTGGCACTTCATCGCTGCGCAAACGCTCGGAAAGATAGTTCTGTTGAATCTTTGGTTCAATCTTTTCTGTAGAGCCGCCATCAAGTGCTTTATTTGCTAGACGATCTGCGTGAGAATTTTCATCACGCGGAATCCAAGAGTACTTAACTAAAGTTGGATCATGCGCTGCCCGACATTGTTTAGCAAGATCTCGCATATCCGCATGCTTGATCTGCCAACGTCCTGACATCTGTTCGACAACCAGTTTTGAATCCATTGCAACTTCAACCGTGGCTGTCGGATCTAATTTATTTATGTGGCTCAATCCCGCAAGAAGCCCGTTATATTCTGCAACGTTATTGGTAGCTACACCTATTACGTCAAATAGTTCAGCAATAATTTTGCCGTTTTCAGTTACAACCGCTCCATAGCCTGCCGGCCCTGGGTTTCCACGTGAGCCGCCATCGGCAGTTAATTTGAATTTACGTGACATTTAAAGACCACGCACCAAAATACATCGGCATTCTTCGCAACGAACAACTTCGTCCTCGGGAAGGCTGGCAATTCTTTGAAGTTCTACGGTATTTAACGTGAGGTGACAGCCCTTACACTGATTTCCGATCAGGGCAGCAGCTCCGGTTCCGTTATTTCCGGTTCTTATCTTCTCGTACAGAGCTAACAATTCAGAGTTGACACTGGCAGCAGTCTTATTTCGATCTTCTGCCGTTGATTTGAGGTCCGTAAAAATAATTGTTAGTGCATTCTCTTTTGCTATTTCCAAATTTGCAATCTCTGCTGCAAGTGCGCTCTCTTCTGTACTGAGTTGAGAAATACGCTCCTTTATTCCATCAACACGCATCATGATTTCAAGTTCGACTTCCTCAAGCTCAGCACGACGAGCAGCCAAGGAAACTAATTCGTGTTGTAGTTGTTCCAACTCTTTGGCTGCGCCGGTCCCTGATGCGAGTCGGGCTTCATCGCGAGTTATTCGTGAGACTACTTGCTCTACATCTGTCTCTGCACGATTTAGCTCGCGCTTTACATCGCTTAATTCAGTTTCGGCGGCTATGCGTAAATCGCGAGCATTGTTCTGCTTAATCGTCAGCGTATTTATCGTTGCAATTTCAGGCAAGCTAGTGGCTTTAGCGTTTAAGGATGTCGTAGTGAAATCAAAGTTTTGGATATCGAGAATTGAACGCTGATCGCTAACGCTAGCCTTCACAACTCGCTCCTTATAACTGCACTTTTAGTCGCGCTCCGAATATTGAATTCTACGGATAACCTTACTTGATCAGAGCCAGTTGTACTATTTCCCCGTGGCAAATCAATTACCTGTAGCCGTTCGTTCCCATTACCTATCCGCACCCACGCTACATAAAGAAACTATGCTGGAAATGCGGAAGAAAATTCTCGAAATTGTTCCGAGTGCTCAAGAAGTGATTAGTTACGGAATGCCAGCATTCAAAGTAGAAGGCAAAATAGTTGCTGGTCTACTAGCCAATAAGAAGCATGTTGGTTATTACCCGTTTAGTGGCTCGATTTTGCAGTTATTTCCGGATGAACTAGCGAATTTTTCGAAGACGAAAAGTGCGATTCATGTCCCAATTAATAAGCCTCTGACTAAAACCTTGCTCAAGAAATTGATTAGTGCGAGATTGACCCAAAGCAAATAATTGAATTACCTTAATCTCATGGAACTTACAACCTGCCTCTGGTTCGATGGACGTGCTCGTGAAGCTGCAAATTTTTATACTTCAATTTTCCCTAACAGCTCGGTAGCCGATAATTGGATCGCCCCAACCGATACTCCTGGAAACAAACAGGGCGAGGAAATCGTTGTTAACTTCAAAATGTTTGGTCAAAACTTCATCGCCCTAAATGGCGGTCCACAGTTCCCACATTCAGAGGCGATTTCGTTTCAGATTCCCTGCAATGATCAAGCTGAAATAGATAAATATTGGGCGCTATTGACCGCTGATGGCGGTGCGGAAAGTCAATGTGGGTGGCTTAAGGATAAGTTTGGAATCTCATGGCAGATAACTTCACCACAAATGATGAATTACTTAGGTGGTACAGATCCTGAAGGGTCACAACGTGCGACAAAAGCAATGTTGGAAATGAAGAAAATCGATTTGGCAGTGATGAAAGCTGCCTATCTTGGCCAATCCTAAAATTTCAACCAGTAATCCTTCATATACTTTTCTCCTTCATCACAGAAAAAAGTAACAACAGTTTCTAGGTTTAACTCCGCTTTTAACTGCTTGGCGGCCAACAAATGTGCACCCGATGAAGGCCCGATAAAGATTCCATAATCACGCGCCACTCTTTGCATTTCAGCGACTGAGTCCGGAGAGTGAATGTGCACAAAACCATCAATCTCAGATTTATGGCGTTCGATAATTCCGGGAACGAATCCATCTGAGATGCCTTCAATCAAATGTTTCTGCACTTCGCCACAAGCAATCGTGCAAGATTCGGATGGTTCGAGCGCATATGTTTTGCAATCAGGATTTACTGCCTTAAATGCTTGACCAACACCAATAATTGTCCCGCCGGTCCCGACTCCACCAACAACTAATTGCGGCTTGCTGGGAATTTCTTTTAGAATTTCTTGCCCCAACCATTCGCGGTTTTCCTGAACATTCCATTCGTTATCAAACTGTTGCGGTGCAAAATATCCGGGCTCTTTACCAAGCCTTCTACATTCTTCAAGTGCCGCGTTTACGTGAAAATCTCCGATCGTTCGAACTTCTGCACCGAATCCTTTTGATATTGCAACGCGTTCTTGACTTAGCCCTGTCGGCATCAGTACCAACATTTTGTAGCCTTTAACTGCAGCGACCATGGACATGGCATTTCCGGTGTTTCCAGATGATGCTTCGACAATAGTGTCGCCAGGTTTCAGCAATCCCTCTTTTTCGGCGCGTTCAATCATGTACTTAGCGATTCGTGCTTTGATGGAACCAGAGGGATTCAAGTACTCCATCTTGATCCAAATTCCCTCGATATTTATCAAAGGAGTGTTGCCAATGGCATCCAAAATATTCTGCATACAAGAAGTGTAGTGATCAAATGTAGAGACGGAAGTGGGCGGTGCGGGTTTGCCCCCGCTTTTTCCGGTTACTACCCCGACTTTTGGATTTTCGGGTCATAATCACTTAACTTACATGAGAAATATGAAGAAAAGAAGAGTGACTTCTTATATCTACCCTTATTACAAAGTGCTAGATGCTATTAAGATAAAATTATGAGAAAGCGCGTAATTGCTTTGCTGGTGATTACACCACTACTACTTTCATCTCAGATATCCGTCTCTAATGCCGCAGCTAAAGCTGGGGCTAAGTGCTCAAAGGTAGGAAGTAAATCAGTAGTTGGCTCGAAAACATTTACCTGCATCAAGTCTGGTAATAAATTGGTTTGGGATAAAGGATTTGCAAAATCTACTATGGCAATTCCGGCGATGCCAACTTCATTTACGGATTTAGAGGAGAAGTACGAGGGA
>CAZUOG010000079.1:0-1515 GCA_964622225.1 uncultured Actinomycetes bacterium
AGACCAAGAACAGAGCTATAGCTAAAGCCGCGAAACTTTTTTTCACTTTATGAAGTGACTACGCAGGCGCTACCCGTAACTGTGTCGGTTACTAAGTTATTCGCCAGCCAGTTTTGTTGAATTAAATAATTACGACCGGTCTTAGCTGGCGCCGTGTAGTTATATTTGGCACCATTTTGCATAAGTGAAGTTATGCCAAAACTCCAAGCACATTTATCTGCATTCTCCGCTCCTCGTGCATCGTACCAAGTACGAATATCTGGATCAGTAATAACTTCGTCAATTTCATGTACTAGCACGCTGGCCATAGCATCTAACTGTGCGTCTCCGTTTGGACTAATAGTTTGTGCAGCGCATGCCCTCAAATAGGTATTGGTGAAATCTTGAATTGCAATGTAAGGGATATTTCTTGCACCCAAAGTGCCATATGTATGCCAACCACAATAAGCGGTGCCAAATCCGGATGAGAGACGTGTGTTGCTTGCGCCGATGTATACATAAATTGCTCTGGTGCCGACTGGCGGTGCGGTAATTACTCCTGTGGTTAATGCGCGATTTATGTAAGTAGCCACATCTGCATCTGAAACGGGAACGATTCCACCAACAGCTGCACGGATATTCGCTGGAATAGCCGCAGACGCTGTGAGAGTTGGCCAAGTTAATTGAGTTACTGCCGCATTCTTTGTTGTGAAATAAAGTGAATTGGTATTGAAAACATTTGCTGGCGTATCTATAGAACCGCTTCCACCTAAAGAAGTCACCAAATTGCTTAGAACAGAATTCCAATTCGCTTTCCGTGTGGCATTGCTCCAATCGCCAACCCAGACCGGAATGATTTGAGTTGCACCCGTATACAAACCAATAGCACCACCGGTGTGATAAATGATCGGATTTGATGTCGCGCTACCTAAAACGCGCGCACCAGCAATCCCAGCCTTTCGATCATTAGTTTCATTAGCCTTATTCCACTTTTGCCATTCCATTTCAGCGTTTGCGTCATCATTGTTTACAAATGCGTTTTGATTCTGCTTGGAACCAGGAGTAGGGGCATCGCTTAAGTTGGCAACAGGATGTCCGTGCGAACGCACATTTGCGCCACGGAACTCCTCATTTTGCGAGCCTTTCTTCTCTTCAGCGGTTGCACCGCTAAATGAAACCAGCACAGATACTGCTGATATTGCCAGTAGCACTAATGCGCTTTGGATTTTTTTCATCTCTTGCTCCTACTTATTTATCTTTGTGGTTACTGCAAATGTAAATCTGACGATTACCTGCTGGGGGCTTAATACATTACTAGAACTAAGCGTGGTGGCTGCGTTCTTAAGAAAAAGCGGGTCGCTCCGGTCAACTTTTTGGCTAAAAGCCAACGCTCTGGCAATAGCTGTAGCAGCAGTTTCGGATCCAGCCTGGTAGCCGCCAACATATTGCACAAAGACTATATCCGCCGATTCTGGGATGCCATGAGAACTCTTGAAAATAGCGACATCGCGCTTTATTAAATTTAAATCAAAATTG
>CAZUOG010000079.1:1674-5066 GCA_964622225.1 uncultured Actinomycetes bacterium
AAATTAGATTTAGTGAATCATCTAGAACTTTAGAATACGAAAAGTTCTTGCTCGGGTTTTTCGAATTAGTACCCATAAATTGAGGTACAAATGAAATTGTCGCAAGAAATACCACCATTAGAGCGAGCATCAAGTCGGTATAGACCCAACCAGCTTGCCCAGTTAAGTCATCTGGCTCTTGATTCTCTATAACGCTTCGCATTACTTACTCTGCTTAGTAACTTTCTTCATTAAGCCTTGGAATGACTTGATTTCACGCTCCGCAACAATTGCATTCTTCCTAATTGAATTTGTAGATTCTTGCAGTTCTTCATTAGCCAAATTCAATCCAGCAGAGGCCGAATTAACGGCATCGCGTAACTCTGAAATAATCGAAGAATTAATATCAGAAAGGTTTTCTGTTAATACAGCTACCTGATCGTTTAATTTCTTAGTTTCTTTCTGCATTTTCGAACCAAAATCATTGACCACCGGAATAGCGCTTTGTAAACCACTCATAACGCTATTTAATTCAATAGCGGTTTTTGTAAGCGCTCTAGTCGCACTTTGAAGAGCAGAAACCGAGGCGGCAATACCTTCTTTTATGTTTCCTTTATCAATTTCTCGCAATGAATGCAAATATACTTTTAGAACTAAAGCGATTTCTAATCGCTCCTGCTCTATTAATTCCGATTGACTATTTCTCAAAGTCTGCGATTGCAAGGTGAAATATGAAGAAGCTAGGCTCAGAATTACTACTGCAACAATAATTAAGAAATCTAAACTGGCGACGTGTCCGATGGTCCAAAAATCTGGTAAAACGTCATATCCATTTTGCCAAAATGCCAAGAAATTTACTGTGGTCGCGCTATTTGCTTCAACGAATGCTCCGAATGCGCTGGTTGCTTGACTTACTGCTTTCCAAGTTAGAGCTACCGGAACAAACACAGCGACATTTCGAAGTAATGCTGTGATTTTTGCCCATTTTGAAAAGTTAGAACCCGAATGGATTGCAGGTTTAGGCAGAAAATCAAATGGATCTAAAGTCGCCCAAATAGATAGATTCTCTTCGTTCTTTAGGTCTTCTAAGAGCGATATCACCATGTGATCGCTCTCTACCCCATTTGCCTGCGCCCAATCGCTTAAAGTGGAATAAATCTCGTGATGTAGAAACTCTTCTTCAAATGTCATCGCTATTCGACCAATCTAATTGCGCCGCTCTTGCTCGCAATTTCTAGTGCAGTCTTAGCAATCGGATCGAAAATTTCAATCTGGAAATTTTTTCCAGGATATGCTAAGTAGACGTTTGTAGCTGTTGTTTTATTGTAATAAACCGCGGCTCCGTCGGTATTTACAAATGTAATTCCATTTGTTTGATTGCCTGCAGATTGCGTCGCTTCAAATGCATTTGTAGTGGCGTAAGTTGCAATCACAACATAATTTGGATTGGTATCTGTCAATCCTTCTCCATTTGGAAGGTATCGAATATATGCCTGACCATCAGAAGGTACAGAAAGAGTGTATTTCGCTCCTTTAACTGGTCCAGCCCAATAAGCAGTAACTCCGATTTTCTTTACCGCTGCGATTAACTCGCTTTCAGTTAAAGCAACCTTTCCCGCTACTATATCTGTGAAAGTTGAAGTGCTTGCAGTTGTGACATTTGTATCTGACTTCTGAGCACCTACTTGATAACCCGCGATAGCTGAAACCAATACCGCGCTAATCAATACCGCTGCGAAGTTTTTTAGAGAGATCGTTTTTGGCACACTTGGCAGCACTTCCTCGACTACTGGCACTGGTTTTGCCACAGCTCTCTTTGCTGCCGCTTTCTTGACTGCAGGCTTCTTGACGTTTGGCTTCTTTCTAGCCGGCAGTTCCTCGATTGACTCTTCAGTCATTTTCTCTCCTCATTGTTTAACCTAAAAGCAGCTTGTAGGACGTTTCGCCATTTGAACAATTAGATTTAACTACTAACACTCCGGTTGAATTACTCTTACAAACATTTGTTGCGGTGTAGCCACTTGGTATTGCCGGTAAAGTAAATGAAAATGTGTACTTTGGAACACCTGCAACAGTTGTGCTTGAAACACTTGCCGCTGCATTTCCTGGAGCAATTGATGGATTGACGGCAATTATTGGCGTTAATCCATCAGCACCTGCAGGGCCCGTCGCACCTGTCTGTCCTGTTGGTCCAGTCGGACCTTGCGAACCTGTGGCACCTGATGGAATAACCAGTGAAAGTTTCTTTAATGTCGATGACCAAGAAACCGAAGGAGAAGCAGTTGGATTTGCGGCAGTAACCGCCACTGTTGTGATTGGAGAATTGTCTACCGCACTACATACAACTTGGAATACTCCGGCCACGCTCAAAGTTAAACCAGAAACCTTGTCAGTACCTGAACATGAATCATTGTTCTGATCCAATGAAATTGTTGGTCCAAGCAAACTACTTGGAATGACAATATTGAATTTTCCATTAGAGCCTAAAGATACGGATGCTGATGATCCGGAGGTGATGCTCACTCCGTTTGTACCGCTGTAAGAGAAAGTCGGTAGAGATGTAATAGTTGGCGTTGGAGATGTAATACAAGTGACTTTCAAAACTCCATTTGTAATTGAAAGACTTGAAAATTGTTGTGTGCTCGTGCAGCTATTGTAGTTTTGATCAACTGAAACTGTTGACCCAAGTATGCCATTAGGTATAACAACTGTGAAACGAGAACCACTTAAAGTCGCAGAAGCTGAATTACCAGAAGTGATGCTGATGTTCGAACCAGTGTAAGAATATGAACTTAGAGATGCAGATGGAGCCGCTGCACAATCAACACCAAAATTTCCAGAACTATCTTGATTTAATCCAGTAGCAAATTGATTTGTCGCGCAAGAAGAATTCGTAGCAAGTGTTGGTCCTAATAGCCCTGCTACCGCAAGTGTTGTTTTAGTGCTTGCCTTTCCATCGCCCCATCCAGACTCTCCATCAGTACCGCCTCCGTAGCCACCGCCATTTCCTTCACCAGAGTTGCCAGAACCAACTGACGCACATAGAAAATTGAGATAACCGAAAGAGTCATACTTCATTCCCTTTACGACATTTCCATTTGAGCAAAGATCTGTACTTTCACTGAAACTTGAAGAGGTCATTGACTTTGAAACATGTAAAGTCGTACAAGTTGCACTCAATGTGTCACTCATTAAAGTAAGAGCGCTCAGTTTTTGATCTCCGGTGCAACTAGTATTTGTAACACTTTTAACAGGTCCAATGATTCCTTTAGGAAGAGTAAGTGCCCATAAATTATTTTCATAACTTAGTTGACCACCTGTTAAACTATTAACAGTTAATGAATCATTTGAAATTTTACTAAGGTTTGATGTACCACCTTTCATGTTAAAAATTGAAGAAGAAGGCCAAATTC
>CAZUOG010000080.1:0-4978 GCA_964622225.1 uncultured Actinomycetes bacterium
TTGGTGAACCAATTAATCCAGAAGCTTGGATGTGGTATCGCGAAGTAATTGGTGGCAATCGTTGTCCAATCGTTGATACTTGGTGGCAAACCGAAACAGGTGCAATCATGATTTCACCTTTGCCAGGGGTTACTGCAACAAAACCAGGTTCTGCCATGCGACCAATTCCTGGAATTAGCGCAAAAGTTGTCGATGATCATGCGCATGAAGTTGGCAAAGGTCATGGTGGTTATTTAATTATAGATAAACCATGGCCTTCAATGTTGCGCGGAGTTTGGGGCGAACCAGAGCGATACAAAGAAACATATTGGTCTCGCTATGAAGGAATCTACTTCGCAGGCGATGGTGCAAAGCTAGATACAGATGGAGCGTATTGGTTATTAGGTCGCGTTGATGATGTTATGAACGTTTCCGGACACCGCATCTCAACTACTGAAGTTGAATCAGCACTTGTATCTCATGAAGAAGTAGCTGAAGCTGCAGTGGTCGGTGCAAATGATGCAATGACCGGGCAAGCAATTGTCGCTTTCGTAATTCTTCGCGGCGGAATTGATCACACCAAAGGTGAAGCGCTAATTACGTCGTTAAAAGCTCACGTAGTTAAGGAAATTGGCGCAATTGCGCGTCCGCGTCAGATATTGGTCGTTAATGAATTGCCAAAGACTCGAAGCGGCAAGATTATGCGCCGTTTGCTTCGCGATGTTGCCGAAAATCGTGCGGTTGGTGATTCAACAACACTTGCTGATCCAAATGTTATGAATTTAATTAAGGACGGTTTGAGTACAACTACTGAAGATTAAAGTGTTTTTTCGCTAAAGATTCAATCTCTTTGGCGTCTTTAAATGCTCCGACCTTTTTGTAAATTACCTTCCCGCTGGCATCAATAAACCATGAAACTGGCACTCCCATGCCTATTAATTTACGAGTGCGTCCGTCGGGATCGAAAAGGCTAGGCCAAATAACACCGCGTGATTCAATGAATGGTCGAGCAGCCTCTTTATTTGGTTCTTCAACATCTAATCCGACTATTTGTACTTGGTCGTTGTATTTGTCGTAGAACTCTCGAATATAAGGAATTTCCTCTTGGCAAGGAGCGCACCAAGAACCCCAAACATTCAAAATCATTGGACCGCGTAGCGAATCAATATTTATTACTGAACCATCTCCTAAACAAAATACTTCAACATCAGTTCCATTTACATGTTTGATTGCATTGCAATTAACTACTTTGCCGTCGGTGTAAACCTTTGGTTTTGCCTCTGCGCAACCAGTTAATGCCAGCGCGGAAATTAATAGACTAACGAAAATCTTCATCGCGCTTCACCAACTTCTTTGCTTTGATTGGATCTAATTCTCCAATACCGAATGATGGGCACTCTCTGGCTAATGGACAAGCTCCACAAGCTGGTTTGCGAGAATGACAAATACGGCGACCGTGCCAAACAACTCTCTGCGATAAATCCACCCAATTCTTCTTTGGAAATAGCGCACCAACTTCGTGTTCCACTTTCACTGGATCTTCTGATTTTGTCCAACCAAATCTTCTAGAAAGTCTGCCAAAGTGCGTATCGACGGTAATTCCTGGAACATCAAATGCATGTCCAAGAACTACGTTTGCAGTTTTACGACCAACACCAGGCAACTTAATTAAATCTTCTAATGTGTTTGGAACTTTGCCTTTGAAATCTGCATCAATCATCATTCCTAGAGCTTTGATATTTCTTGCTTTCGCCCTAAACAATCCAATTGAACGAATCTCATCTTCAAGTTTGTGAATGTTTGAATTGCCATAATCTCTGGCAGTCTTATATTTATTAAATAGCGCTGGAGTTACTTGATTAACTCTTTTATCTGTACATTGGGCGGAAAGTACAGATGCAACAACTAATTGCAGTGGATTTTTGAAATCTAGTTCGCAAGTGGCTTGCGGGTAGGTTTTAGTCAAAAGTTTGAATATCGCCTTTGGATCCCCCATAGCCAATTGCATAGCCTTAAATTACTGCCGATTTTTAAGTTAAGCACCTCACCAGTTAAGATTAAGCAATGAGCAATGAAGACGATGTAGTTAGTAAGGCGCCTCTATTTACTGCTCTTGATGATGCCGCAGCTGCTTCACTTCGCAGCGCAATGACACCAGTCAAGATCAATCGAGGCGGCATTCTTTTCGCTGAAGGCGATGCCGGCGATCAGGTTTATGTAGTAGTTGAAGGAAAGTTAAAGCTTGGTACTTCCTCTGGCGATGGCCGCGAAAATCTTCTTTCAATTCTTGGACCTGGTGAAATGTTCGGTGAGCTTTCATTATTTGATCCAGGACCACGTACTTCTACTGCAACTGCAGTAACAGATGCAAAACTTTTATCTCTTGGCCACGACAAGTTAATTCCTTGGTTAAAAGATAATCCTGCTGTTGCACTGCAACTTCTTGGACGTTTAGCACAACGCCTGCGCCGCACAAATGAAGCTGTTGGCGATTTAGTTTTCTCAGATGTTCCGGGACGCGTTGCAAAAGCACTTCTTGATTTAGGCGAGCGTTTTGGCAAGAAGACAGAGGAAGGTCTTTTTGTGCATCACGATTTAACTCAGGAAGAGTTGGCGCAATTAGTTGGCGCATCTCGCGAAACAGTTAACAAAGCGCTTGCTGATTTCGCAGGTCGCGGTTGGCTAAAGCTTGATGGTCGCGCAGTATTAATTACTGACTTAGATCGTTTAACTAAAAGATCTAAATAACTTCTACAGTTAGCTCTACTTCTACTGGAGAATTAAGTGGAAGTTCTGCCACACCTAAAGCACTTCGTGCAGCGATTCCGGCATCACCAAAAATATGCATAAATAGCTCGGATGCACCGTTAGCAACTGCAGGTTGTGAAACAAAACCCGGAGCACCATTTACGTAGCAAACAATTCGAACTACTTTAACAATTGAATCAACTGGTGCAACTAATTCAACTGCAGCAAGTGCATTCAATGCGCAAATTTCTGCAAGTTGTTTTGCATCTTCAATAGTTACATCTGATCCGACTTTTCCAGTCTGCGCCATTTCGCCATTTACAAGCGGTAATTGACCTGCAGTGAAAACAATATTTCCGGTTTTAACTGCTGGTACATATGCAGCTACTGGCTTTGCAGCGATCGGCAGTGTTAAACCTCTCTCTGCTAATTTTGCACGTACATCCGCCATTTATTTAACCTCGCGCTTCATGTAAGCAACTAAAGAATCTCCGCCACCAGGAGCAGGAACAACTTGTACAAGTTCCCAACCTTCTGAGCCCCAAGTATCAAGGATTTGTTTGGTTGCATGTGTAAGCAATGGAATTGTTACATATTCCCATTTTGTCATTTGCTTAACGCCTCTTTTACTAATGATGACACAAGTGCGCCATCTGCTTTACCGGCGACTTTTGCTTTCAGTCCACCCATTACTTTGCCCATATCTGAAGGACCTGTTGCGCCAACTGCAACAATTGTCTCCGCAATTAACTTCTTAACATCATCTTCAGATAGCTGCTCTGGAAGATAACCAGCGATTACTTCGCCTTCCGCTCTTTCAGCATCTGCACGATCTGCGCGGCCTCCATTTTCGAAAGCTTCCGCTGCTTCGCGGCGCTTCTTTGCTTCTCGAGTTAATACTGTGATTACCTCTGCATCAGATAGTTCGCGTTTCTCTTTTCCCGCAACTTCTTCATTGGTGATTGCAGATAGAACCATGCGAATGGTCTCTGCGACCACAGTGCTACGTGACTTAATTGCCGCGTTTAAATCGCTCTGCAATTTTTCTTTTAGTGCGCTCACTTGGTGAATTCCTTAGCTACTAGTTCAGCAATCTGCGCGGTATTTAGCGCAGCACCCTTGCGTAAATTATCTCCGCATAGGAAGAGATCGATTGATTTTGGATCATCTAATGATTGACGAACACGACCTACCCAAGTTGGATCAGTACCTACGACATCCGCTGGTGTTGGAAATTCCTTCTTCTCTGGATTATCGAGTAATTCAACGCCTTCCGCTTTGCGAAGTGCTGCCTGAGCTGCCTTGCGGCTAACTTCAGTCTTAAAAGTAGCATGCACGGTCAATGAGTGTGTTGTTAAAACTGGGACACGTACACATGTCGCGGAAACTTTTAACTTTGGCATTCCGAGAATTTTGCGAGATTCATTGCGGACTTTTAATTCTTCAGATGTGTAGCCCTCTTCCTTTAAAGAACCAGCCCATGGAACCACGTTCATTGCTAATGGAGCTGGGAACGGTCCTAAATCAGTAATAACCGAACGTACATCTTTTGCTACAGAACCCAGTTCTTTGCCTGCAACTTTTTTAATCTGATCATGTAGCGCATCGATACCAGGCTGCCCCGCACCAGATGCGGCTTGATAAGAGGATACAACTAATTCTTTGAGGTGAAATTTCTTATTAAGTGCACCCATTGCAACAATCATCGACAAAGTTGTGCAATTTGGATTAGAAATAATTCCCTTTGGACGTTTCTTTGCATCTTTTGGATTTACCTCTGGAACCACCAATGGCACTTTCTTGTCCATACGGAAAGCTCCAGAGTTATCAACTACAACTGCTCCGCGTGAAACTGCAATTGGTGCCCATTCTTCTGAAATCTCATCTGGCACATCGAACATTGCGATATCAATTCCATCGAACGCTTCTGGTGAGAGTGCAACCACTGTTAACTCTTCTCCGCGGCAGATTAATTTCTTTCCAGCAGAACGTGCAGAAGCAATCAATCTAATCTCTCCATAAACGTTCTTACGTTTTGACAAGATATCTAGCATTACGGTGCCTACCGCACCTGTCGCACCTACAACTGCAAGTGATGGTAATTTCTTTTTGCTCATCGTCCGGTTCCTCCGTATACAACTGCTTCGCCTTCGGCATCCAATTCAAAAGCAGTGTGCGCTGCACGTACTGCATTATCCAGATCAGTAGCGCGGCAAACGATTGAGATGCGAATTTCTGACGTTGAAATCAT
>CAZUOG010000081.1:0-4524 GCA_964622225.1 uncultured Actinomycetes bacterium
GCCAAGATAATTAAATAAGCTGCAATGCAATATTCAAATAATCGGGACGGGATAGGCATGCGTGCATCTTAAATGAGCCTGCCGTGGGCAGGCTCACAGGGGCTCAACACGCTTGTAAGTGGCATTTCGGCCATATATCGGGTTAAATTCCGTCTCGATATATCGAATCGATATATCACTCGATATATCTTTATTTTTAGGAGAGAAAAGTGCGCAGCAGAGCTGAGACCCTGGAGTTCACCCTCCTTGGCCTACTTAGCCAATCGCCGCTGCATGGCTATGAGATCCGAAAGCGCTTAAGCGCAATCTACGGTCCATTTCGCGCACTCTCTTTCTCTGTACTTTATCCGCAGCTTCGTCGAATGCTAGAAGCTGGGTTAATCGCAGAGCGCGTTGACGAAACCACACGACGTTCACGCATTGTTTACACCATCACCAAAGCTGGAGAGAAGAAGTTCTCGCAATTAACAGATGTTGTTAATCCAGAATCTTGGGAGGATGACGGATTTGAAGCGCGCTTTGCATTTTTTGGCGCGACATCTTCAAATAGTCGATTAAGAATTCTTGAGGGACGCCACCGTCGCCTTAAGGAGAAGGCCGAATTACTTCGCAGCGAATTAGATCGCGATGGAATGGGGCTTGATAAGTATCTAGAGGAGTGGCGTCGTCACTCTCTGGAATCAGCCGAACGAGAGATCGCTTGGTTGGAAGAGTTGATTCACACTGAGAGTAAATAACAAAGGAAACAAATGACAATCCAAACAGCACCTGGAGATATCCGCGTTGCAATTGTTGGCGTTGGTAACTGTGCCAACTCATTAGTTCAAGGCGTTGAGTACTACAAGGACGCTAAGCCAGATCAAGAGATCCCTGGTCTGATGCACGCAGTTGTTGGTGGTTATCACATCAATAACGTTAAGTTCGTTGCCGCATATGACGTAGATGCAAAGAAGGTCGGTCTTGACCTTGCTGATGCAATCTGGGCATCTGAAAACAACACAATTAAATTCTCGAACGTTGCAAAGAGCGGCGTTACTGTAGAACGCGGTAAGACACTTGATGGTCTAGGTCGTTACTACAAAGAAACTATCGAAGAATCATCAGCGCCAGAGATCGATATCGTTGCATCTCTTAAGGCACATAAAGTTGATGTTCTTATCTGCTACCTACCTGTAGGTTCAGAAGAAGCAGCGAAGTTCTACGCACAGTGTGCAATTGATGCCGGATGCGCTTTCGTTAACGCACTGCCAGTATTTATTGCATCTGATCCAGTTTGGGCGAAGAAGTTCGAAGATGCTGGTCTACCTATCGTTGGCGATGACATTAAGTCACAGGTTGGCGCAACAATCACACACCGCATCATGACCAAACTCTTCCAGGATCGTGGTGTTCACGTTGATCGCACTTACCAGTTAAACGTTGGTGGAAACATGGACTTCAAGAACATGTTGGAACGCGATCGCCTAGAGTCTAAAAAGATTTCAAAGACCAACTCAGTTACATCACAGCTTGATTACGATCTTGGTGATAAGAACGTTCACATCGGACCATCTGATTACATTCCATGGCTTGATGATCGTAAGTGGGCTTATGTACGTATGGAAGGTCGCGCATTCGGTGATGTTCCTCTAAATCTTGAATACAAGCTTGAAGTTTGGGATTCACCAAACTCAGCAGGTGTAATCATTGATGCGCTTCGTTGCGCAAAGCTTGGACTTGATCGAAAGATTGGTGGAGCGTTGCTTTCACCGTCTTCATACTTTATGAAAACACCTCCAACTCAGTACACAGATGAAGCAGCTAAGGACAAGACCGAAGCGTTTATCAACGGTAAGTTGGATCGTTAATTTCTAAAAAGTTAAGAAATAACAAAAGCCCCGATCTTCATCGGGGCTTTTGCCTTATCCCTCACGGAGAGTTGAGGGCTAAATCGTCGCGCTGTCGTCAGTGCGACGAAGGTGTAGATAGCCTGCAACTGTTAGTAGCAACATCAAGATGCCACCAAGTAATGCAACTCCCGCTGAAAGTTTCGCAATCTGACCGAATTGCCAGAATGCATATGAGAAGCCAAGTAGGCCTTTCAATGTGTTACCCATAAAAAGTGATTGACGTTGTGCTTCAAGTTTTGCAACTTCCGCTTTTAGATTTGCATCATTGGGATTAGCTCGAAGCTGTGCACTTTTTGCCAAGTAGTCAGCAGAAACCTCTTCGTAAACTTTTCCGCCGGCAATACCATTCATATGTACTGAGATGTAATGCATGGCGTATGTATTTGCCATGTCACCTGTAGACATTGTCTGACCTGCATACTTCAACATTGCTTTCTGATCTGCATCAGGAAGTGCCATTAGAGCTCCACTGTCTTTTGCTGGGAAAACAACTTTCTGAGCAATAAGTTGATCAGAAACATTCTTATTTGCAAAGTTATAACCAAAGTTTAATAACCCAGCAATAACAAATAGAAATACTGTGAGTCCGGCACCCATTGTGGTAACGATTTTGTCGAACGTGCGACGTTTCATGATTCTCTCCTAAATCATCCATATGTTGCGCATTCTCAATTGAATGCGTACAAGTGAAGTATTGACCTAGAGATATGTCATAAAAATATAAAAGGCGAGTGCTGCCACCGAGAGAAATGTGATTTAGAGATCAGTCGAAAGGGCTGGCACTTACATGTGGCGGTTGCAGACTGCTTTTCCGTCTGGGCCAACTTCAAAATGTTCGCAAGGCATATGAAGATTTTCCCAAGCTTTATCACCGTAATGAGTGCGATATGCAAGAGCTAAAAGCACGCGAACATTTGTATCGCCGTCAGATCTTATGCCAAAAGCTTTTGCCGAACGACTTACAGTATTTTCGACAACTTTTTCAGTGTGAGCAGTTTCTCTAGCGATAGCTGCATTTGATTTACCTTCACAGAGCAATTCCAAAACTAAGCGCTCAAAAGGCGTGAGGTCACGAATTTGAATGGTGATATCTGTAGCCATCTTCTCGCTCTCCGGACGATTTATTACGCCTCCTATTCTTTCACTAAACCTGCCTTTAGGATGCATCCCATGCCTGAGATTCTGACCATGCTGGAGAACCAAGTTCTTAGCATCTCGCTTAATCGTGCGGAGAAAATTAACGCGATAACGCGTGGAATGTATGGACAACTTGCCCAAGAATTGACCACCGCTGACCAAGAGTTTGGTATCAGGGCGGTAATTATTACTTCTGAAGGCGATCACTTTACCGCCGGCAATGACATTACAGATTTTCTAGAACATCCGCCTACTTCAGATGATTCCACTGTTGCCGCGTTTTTGGCATCATTACATAATTTTTCCAAACCATTGATAATTGCGGTAAAAGGAAACGCAGTTGGCGTCGGAACCACAATGCTCCTGCACGCCGATATCGTAGTGGCATCTGAAAGCGCAAAATTCTCATTGCCGTTTACCTCTCTAGGCTTAGTTCCTGAAGCAGGATCATCTTTTCTCTTACCTAGAATGATTGGGCATCATCGGGCAGCGGAGTTATTTATGACGGGCGAACCATTTGATGCAAACTATGCAATAGAAATTGGTCTAATAAATTACGTAGTGGCAGACCCATACGAAAAAGCTCGAGAGATAGCGTTAAAAATCGCTAAGCAACCACCTCAAGCAATCATCAATACCAAAGCTTTGATGAAAGCGAATGTTCACGATTCAGTGGCGGCGGTTATGAAAGCTGAGTTTGAGATATTTTCACTTGCGTTGCAATCTGATGAAGCGCGCAATGCATTCATGCAATTCCTAAGTCGAAAGCGAGATAAATAATGTCACTAGCAGGTAAGAGAGTATTTATTACCGGAGGCTCACGCGGCATCGGATTAGAGATTGCAAAGCGAATTGCAAAAGACGGTGCGATGATTGCAATTGCGGCAAAAACTGCGGAACCTAATCCAAAATTACCAGGGACAATTTTTACCGCAGCTCAAGAGATTGAAGCTGCAGGCGGCCAGGCGCTACCGCTAATTACAGATATTCGCGACGAGGAAGCAATCGCCAACTCTGTAAATGAAGCGGCTGCCAAATTCGGCGGACTTGATATTCTGATAAATAATGCCTCTGCCATCAATTTAACCAAGACCGAAGCAACTCCAGCAAAGCGCTTCGATTTAATGTTTGATGTTAACGTGCGTGGAACTTTTTTGGCTTCTCAAGCAGCTATTCCTCATTTGCGCAATGGCGTAAATCCGCACATCCTTACCCTTTCGCCACCGCTTTCAATGAAAGAGAAGTGGTTTAAGAATCACGTTGCTTACACCATGTCTAAATACGGCATGAGTATGTGCGTTTTAGGAATGAGCGGTGAATTCAAACGCGAAGGAATTGCGGTAAATGCACTCTGGCCGATGACGGCTATTGATACTGCAGCGCTGGCCATGATTCCCGGCATAGATACTAATTTCTGCCGTAAACCAGAGATCATGGCGGATGCTGCTTATGAAATCTTGAACCTTGATTCCAAAACTACAACTGGGAATTTCTTCGT
>CAZUOG010000081.1:4697-4968 GCA_964622225.1 uncultured Actinomycetes bacterium
GTGACTGATTTTGATCACTATTCAGTTGTGCCAGGAACTAAAGATTTACTTAAGGATTTCTTCCTCGACTAAGTAAATATTAGAATTACGTCATGCCTTTTGATCTAGAGTTAAACAGCATCAATCAAATTGAAGACTCTGAAAGACGTGGAGTAGCAAGAGATCTATTTTGGCCATGGTGTGGCGCTAATGTTTCAGTACTTGCAATCTCTTATGGTGCTTTTTTCTTGGGATTTGGAATTAATTTTTGGCAAGCATCTTTAGCTGCGGT
>CAZUOG010000082.1:0-4933 GCA_964622225.1 uncultured Actinomycetes bacterium
TCTTCTGGATCAGTAACACCTGATAGCGCGTCCAAGAATTGCTTCTTGGCATCCACAACAACTAAATCAACTCCAGTTGCGGCTACGAATTCGCGTTCTACTTGTTCTGCTTCTCCTTGGCGAAGCAATCCGTGATCGACAAAAACACATGTCAATTGATGGCCAACTGCTCTTTGGATAATCGCGGCAGCGACGGCGGAATCAACTCCACCAGATAATCCACAAATAACTCGTTTTTCACCAATTGCTTCGCGAGCTTTAGCGATTTCAGCTTCAGCAATATTTTGCGTGGTCCAGGTTGGCTTACATTTTGCGATATTGATTAACCAGTTATGCAAAATAGTTTGGCCATGCTCAGAATGTAAAACTTCAGGATGAAATTGCACGCCTGCTAATTGACCGTTTTCGTTTTCAAATGCGGCAACTGGGGTATCAACTGTGGTTGCAGCAATAGAAAATCCTGCAGGCGCCTGCGTTACTGCATCACCATGTGACATCCAAACTAATTGTTTGTGCGGCACATCTTTAAATAATTTTGATTCAGTAGCGCTTAATTGTGTGCGTCCAAACTCAGATTTACCAGTTTTTGTAACAACGCCGCCGAGCGCTGCTGCCATTGCTTGAAATCCATAACAGATTCCAAAAACAGGTATTCCTAATTTAAGTATTTCGCCGTCAAAAGTTGGTGCATTCTCAGCATAAACAGATGAAGGTCCGCCAGATAAAATAATGGCTTGAGGATTTTTTGCTTTAACTTCTGATACTGAGATATGTGAAGGAACAATTTCCGAATAAACACTTGCTTCACGAACTCGGCGTGCGATTAATTGCGCGTACTGCGCACCAAAATCGACTACTAAAACACCGGAGTTCTGATTAGGCACGTGTAATCAGAACCTCTACTCGCTGGAATTCCTTTAGATTTGAATAACCACAAGTTGCCATGGCTCGACGAAGTGCACCAAACATATTCATTGATCCATCTGATGAATGTGATGGTCCAACCAAGATTTCTTCAAGTGTGCCCACGGTTCCGACAGAAACACGCTCACCTCGTGGCAGTTCTTGGTGATGAGCTTCTGAACCCCAATGCCATCCAAGTCCAGGAGCTTCTGATGCTTTAGCAAGCGGTGAACCCATCATCACTGCATCTGCGCCGCAAGCAATTGCTTTTGCAATATCTCCAGAACGGCCAACAGAACCATCTGCAATAACATGAACATAACGTCCGCCAGATTCATCTAAATATTCACGTCGCGCTGCGGCAACTTCGGATACTGCAGACGCCATTGGCACTTGCACGCCAAGTACTTGGCGAGTGGTGTGCGATGCACCTCCACCAAAACCAACAAGAACACCTGCGGCACCAGCACGCATTAAGTGAAGCGCTGCAGTTCCATTCGCTACACCGCCAACAATTACTGGCACATCTAATTCATAAATAAATTTCTTAAGGTTTAGCGCTTCGCCAGAACCTACGTGTTCTGCAGAAACCGTAGTACCGCGAATTACGAAAATATCTACGCCAGCATCGATAACTGTCTTATGAAGTTCAGCTGTACGTTGTGGTGAAAGTGACGCTGCAACTGTTATGCCAGCATCTCGAATTTGTTTGATGCGATCCTTGATTAAATCTGGACGAATTGGCGCCGCATAAATTTCTTGCATACGACGAGTCGCATGCTTTTCTGGCATAGATGCGATTTCGCCCAGTGGAATACGTGGATCGTCATAACGAGTCCAAAGTCCTTCAAGATTTAATACGCCTAATCCACCTAAACGGCCAATTTCAATTGCAGTCTCTGGAGACATTACTGAATCCATTGGAGCTGCCATCATAGGAATTTCAAATTTATACGCGTCAATCTGCCATTCAGTTGAAACATCTTTTGGATCGCGGGTACGGCGACTTGGAACTACAGCGATGTCATCAAAAGAATATGCAACTCGCGCACGTTTTCCCGGTGCAATTTCAATGCTATTTTGCATAATTTGGCGCTTCCTTTATTTCAGCAACATCGTGTGGGTGGCTCTCTTTAAGTCCCGCCGAAGTGATTCGAATTAACTGTCCTTCGCGACGAAGAGTTTCAATATCTGGCGCTCCCGCATATCCCATGCCACTTCGCAATCCACCAACTAATTGATGGATTACTGAAGTAACTGGACCGCGATAACGAATCTTTCCTTCAATTCCTTCAGGAACAAGTTTGTCTTCAGAAAGTACGTCATCTTGCATGTATCTATCTTTTGAATATGACTTCTGTTCGCCGCGAGATTGCATCGCGCCTAAAGAACCCATGCCGCGATAAACCTTAAATTTCACGCCATCAATTTCAACTAATTCAGATGGTGATTCATCGCAACCAGCAAATAATGATCCGAGCATTACGGTGTTTGCGCCAGCAACGATGGCTTTAACAATGTCACCTGAATACTGAAGACCACCATCAGCAATTAGTGGCACACCTGCTTTGCTGCATGCCTTGTTTGCTTCCATGATTGCAGTAATTTGCGGAACGCCAACACCTGCAACTACACGCGTTGTACAAATTGATCCTGGACCAACTCCGACTTTTACTCCATCTGCGCCGGCATTAATAAGTGCTTGTGCGCCGGAGCGAGTTGCGATGTTGCCGCCAATTACTTGAGTATCTGGTGAAAACTTTTTAACGCGTTCGATTGAATCAAGCACTGCGCGATGATGACCATGTGCGGTATCGACTACGACTACATCAACACCTGCTTCAATTAACGCTTGTGCGCGCTTAAACCCATCTTCGCCTACGCCAACTGCAGCGCCAGCTAGGCCCACATTCTTTGCAAGTTTTACGTGTGTAACTTGATCATCAATCGAAAGATTTCGGTGGATGATTCCGATTCCACCAGCTTTAGCTAGTGCGATAGCCATCTTTGATTCGGTAACAGTGTCCATTGCCGATGAAACCAATGGAATATCCAGTTTAATTTTGCGAGTTAACCAAGTGCCGGTTTCAACCTCAGAAGGCACTACCTCTGAAGGACCAGGTAACAAAAGGACATCGTCATAGGTAAGTCCGAGCATCGCTACTTTTTCGAATTCGCTCACCACGACCCCCAATCAATAAGTCGTAATCCTATCTTTTGCGCTAAAAAGCGAGAAATCCTTGGCAAAAAGTGAGCGTAGAAAATGTGCTTTTGCTTTTCATTTTCAAAGCTCAGCTTTGCAGCCAAGGATTTCTCACGGATTAAGACTTAGTGTGTATGTCCTCCGGGACCGTGCTTATGGCCGTGTCCATGTCCTGCATCAACTTCATCGTCATCTTTCTTTTCAAAGACAACGGCTTCAGTTGTAATAAACATTGCTGCAATTGATGCCGCATTTGCAAGTGCAGAACGAGTTACCTTAACTGGATCGATAACGCCATCTTTTGAAAGATCACCGTATGTATCAGTTGCTGCGTTGTAACCTTCATTAGGCTTCATCGCGCGAACTTTTGAAACTACAACATAACCTTCAAGACCTGCATTCTCTGCAATCCAACGAAGTGGTTCGTCAGCTGCTTTACGAACTAAACGAACACCAACAGCCTTATCGCCAGTGAATCCAAGATCGCCTTCTAGTGAATCAACTGCATGCACAAGTGCTGCGCCGCCACCGACAACGATTCCTTCTTCAACTGCTGCGCGAGTTGCAGAGATTGCATCTTCAAGACGGTGCTTCTTCTCTTTCAACTCAACTTCAGTGTGCGCGCCAACCTTAATTACGCAAACGCCACCAGCAAGTTTTGCTAAGCGCTCTTGTAATTTGGTGCGATCCCAATCTGAATCTGTAATATCAATTTCCTTGCGGAGTTCTGAAATACGATCTTGTACTCGCTTCTTCTCTCCAGCGCCATCAACGATTGTGGTGTTCTCTTTATCTAGGACTACGCGACGTGCGCGACCTAGAACTTCAAGACCAACCTGATCTAACTTCATACCGATATCAGTTGTGACCACAGTTGCGCCGGTAAGGATTGCCATATCTTCAAGCATCGCCTTACGACGATCGCCAAAACCTGGTGCCTTAACTGCTGCAGAAGTGAAGACTCCGCGCATCTTGTTTACGACAAGAGTTGAAAGCGCTTCGCCATCAACATCTTCAGCGATGATTAATAGCGGTTTTGAAGCCTGAGCAACCTTTTCAAGGATTGGCAGAAGCTCTGAAAGCGCTGAAATTTTGCTTGCTGTGATCAGAATGTATGGGTCATCCAATACTGCTTCCATGCGATCTGTATCTGTTACGAAATAAGGCGAAATATAACCCTTATCGAACTGCATACCTTCGGTGAAATCTAATTCAAGTGCAGTAGTTGATGATTCTTCAACTGTGATTACGCCATCTTTGCCAACTTTTTCCATTGCTTCAGCAATAAGTTCGCCGATTGCGCGATCTTGTGCAGAAATAGTTGCAACGTTAGCGATCTGTTCTTTGCCGCTAATTGGTGTTGCATGCGAGCGCAAAGTCTCTGAAACTTTTGCGACTGCAGCTTCGATTCCCTGCTTAAGATCCATTGGTTGCGCGCCTGCTGCAAGATTGCGAAGTCCTTCTTTAACCATGGCTTGTGCAAGCACGGTTGCGGTAGTTGTGCCGTCACCTGCAACATCGTTGGTCTTTGTAGCTACTTCTTTTACAAGCTGTGCGCCCATATTTTCTGCTGGATCTGAAAGTTCGATCTCTTTTGCAATTGTTACGCCGTCATTTGTAATTAGCGGTGCACCAAAAGATTTTGCGATAACAACGTTACGTCCCTTAGGACCAAGTGTTACCTTTACAGTGTCAGCAAGAATGTTGACACCGCGCTCCATAGCGCGACGTGCAACTTCATCAAAATGTAATTGTTTGCCGGCCATTTTTATTTCTCGACGATTGCCAAAATATCGCGAGCAGAAAGAACAAGTAGATCGTCAGCGC
>CAZUOG010000083.1:0-4922 GCA_964622225.1 uncultured Actinomycetes bacterium
TGAGTTCATTTTGATGGATACCGGCGGGTGGGAATCGCATCCAGATGGAATTTCAGTTGGTGTTAGTGCAGGTGCTGAGATTGCAATTGAAGAAGCCGACGTCATTTTATTTGTAGTTGATGCACAAGTTGGCGCTCAGACCGAAGATGAAGCAATGGTAGATGCACTTCGTAAATCGAAGAAGAAAGTTTTCTTAGTTGCGAATAAGGTTGATTCACCTAAAGATGAATCTGATGCACATGCCTTATGGAACTTAGGTTTAGGTGAGCCACACTTTGTAACAGCGCTGCACGGAAAAGGTAGCGCTGATTTATTGGATCTAGTTGTTTCATCATTGCCAGAAGTAGGAAGTGCAATAGTTAAAGACAACCATCGCAAAGTTGCTTTAATTGGTAGACCAAATGTGGGCAAATCAAGTTTGTTAAACGCAATCGCTGGTGAACAACTATCACTGGTGGATGAAATGGCAGGAACTACTCGCGATCCTGTTGACTCATTAATTGAGTTTGGTGGATCAACTTGGCGTTTTGTCGACACTGCAGGTATTAGAAAGCGTGCGAACCAGGCAAGTGGCTCTGATTATTATTCAATATTGCGAACCCAAGTCGCACTGGAACGTGCAGAGGTTGTGGCCCTAGTTCTTGATGCATCTGAACCAATGACCGAACAAGATTTGAAAATAATCAGCATGGTCGAAGATGCGGGTAAAGCTTTAGTGCTTGTTATGAATAAATGGGATTTAGTAGATGATGATCGACGTCTGCAATTAGATAAAGAATTAGATCGACACCTAACTCACATCACTTGGGCACAACGTGTAAACGTGGCCGCAAAAACTGGTTGGCACCGTGATCGATTAGCCCCTGCACTTCGAACTGCCTTGGCTTCCTGGGAAACTCGTGTTCCAACTGGAAAACTGAATTCATTCCTTGGCGCTCTTATCGGTGCCACGCCACCACCGGTTCGAGGCGGTAAGCAACCAAAGGTTTACTATGCGACTCAAGCAGGTATCGCACCACCGAAGTTTGTGATCTTCACCAACGATTGGATTGAACCTCCGTATCGTCGATTTATAGAACGAAAGCTCCGTGAAGAGTTTGGCTTTGAAGGAAGTCCTGTCCAAGTGTCCGTAAAGATTCGCGAGCGCGATTGATGTTTACGATCCCGAATGCGTTGTCGATACTTCGCGGAGCTTTGATTCCAATTTTTCTAACTCTCGCAGGAGATCGCCGCGATGGATTGGCGCTCTTAGTTTTGGCAATCGCCAGTCTTACAGACTACTTTGATGGAAAAGTTGCCAGATGGCTCCACCAAGAATCAAAACTTGGAGCAATATTGGATCCGCTCTTTGATCGTTTCTATATTGCCGCTTCTTTATATGTTCTATGGGATCGAAGCATCTTTCCAACTTGGTTAGCGCTACTTCTAGTTACGCGTGATGCTGTGCTCTTAGTTATAAATATCGCTTTGCAGCGAAAGAAACTTCCGGTACTGGTGGTCAATTACATCGGCAAAGCAGCCACCTTCAATCTGCTCTATGCGTTTCCATTGCTCTTTCTCTCTCAAAGCGAAAGCTGGGTTGGCACACTTGGATACGTCCTTGGTTGGGCTTTTAGCGCTTGGGGAGTGGGCCTCTACATAATTACTGGGATTGGGTACTTGGTATCGGGGATAAAAAGCATTAGATTTCCCGACGGTTTAATAATTAGCAACTGATCAAAGGGAGCCACAAAGTGTCAAACGTTCCAGCAAATCTTCAATACTCTAAAGAACATGAATGGGTTGAAGGAACTGGTGGAAATCGTTTCAAGATTGGCATTACAGATTATGCGCAGGGCGCACTTGGTGACATTGTTTATGTACAGCTTCCAAAAGTCGGCGATTCAGTAACTGAAGGCGCAGTTTGCGGTGAAATCGAATCTACAAAGAGCGTTTCAGAACTCTTTTCACCAGTTACCGGAACCGTTGTTGCAATCAATGATCAATTAGATTCCGCTCCAGAAACTCTAAATTCAGATCCTTATGGTGCAGGTTGGATTGCTGAGATAGAAGTATCAGCACCATCTACATCTTTAATGGATGCAGCTGGTTACAGCGCTCTAATTGGCTAATTTGTAGCTCATCCAAGGTTAAAACCTCCACTTGACGGTAACCCCTCGGGGTGATTAAGTTCGCCCTCAAGGTTAAGTTAACGTAAACGTTCATCTATTTGAGAGGACTTCGAATGGCAGAGATTGAGTACGAGGTTACCTCGACAATCAATCTCGGTCTCCGCTCAGTTGATGATTCAGATGCCCTGGAGCAATTAACTTCTGAAGAGCGAAATGTTATTTCCCAACTAAACCCGGAGTCTGCCATGTTGATTATTCATCGCGGACCAAATCGTGGAGAGCGATTTCTTCTAGCTTCCCCTGAAATATCGATTGGCCGTTCTGGCGAAAATGATGTTCGGCTAGATGACGTAACTGTTTCACGTAAACATGCCAATATTCGTCGCGCTGGTGAACGCTTTGAATTGATCGATCTCGGAAGTCTTAATGGAACTTACGTAAATAACAATTCAATTGCTCGCGCAACTTTAACAAGTGGAGATGAAATTCAATTTGGCAAATTCCATATGTTATTTGTTCAAAACTTTTCGCAAAATCAAAGAAATTAAAGAAGGCCAACTAAATGTCTGTTCCAGCACGCGCTTACTTAAGCATTGGGGAAGTACTCGGAAGACTCCGCGGAGAGTTTCCGGATGTAACAATTTCTAAGATTCGTTTTCTTGAATCTGAGGGATTGATTGAACCTCAACGCACGCCATCTGGCTATCGCAAATTCACATCTGCGGACTTGGATCGTTTGCGTTATGTTTTGATGGCACAGCGCGATCAGTATCTTCCACTTAAAGTTATCAAAGAGAATCTTGATGCAATGGATCGCGGATTAACCCCTGGAAATGGTGCAACGGCTCCGGCACCTCGCCTAGGTGTTATTTCAACAGATAGCGATATCAGCGCGGCATCATTTGCGGAGAGTTCAGATTTACGTTTATCTCGTGAAGAGCTGCTTAAAGCATCGGGTTTGAAGGATGATCAACTTGTTGAGATTGAAAGCTATGGACTCATCACACTTGTTGGTCGTTACTATGATGCAGATGCGTTATCAGTTGCAAAGACTGTAACTGAATTGGCTTCATTTGGTATTGAAGCGCGACACTTGCGTTCCTTTAAATCTGCATCAGATCGTGAAGTTGGTTTAATCGAGCAGGTCATAACTCCACTTAATCGCCAAAAGAGCATTGAAGCGAAAGCACGTGCCGAGGAAGTTCAAAGGGAACTTGCTTCACTTTCAGTGAAACTTCACGCAGCGCTAGTTCGCTCTGGTCTTAATCGTCTTCGTTAGTATCAATCAAAATGATTCCGGTAGAAGTTGTAGGCGTTCGAATCGAAATGCCTTCTAACCAACCCATCGTTTTGTTGAAGGAAATTTCTGGCACCAGATATCTGCCAATTTGGGTTGGAACCCAAGAGGCAACAGCAATTGCTTTTAGTCAACAGGGCTTAATTCCGCAGCGACCGCTGACTCATGATTTGATTGTGAATATTCTGCAATCAGAGAAGATCAAGCTTCGTTCCGTACATCTAACAGAACTTCGTGATGGAGTCTTTTATTCAGATCTTATCTTGGTTGACGAAACAGGCCAGGAACAGAAAGTTTCATCAAGACCATCAGATGCAGTGGCTTTGGCAGTCAGGGTAGAAGCTCCAATCCTTGCTCGAACCGAGCTCTTCGATGAGGCTGGAATTTCGATACCGGATCAAGGCGAAGATGAAATAGAGAAATTCAAGGAGTTCCTAGATGATATATCTCCTGAGGATTTCGCCTAAAACTCTAAAGGTCAACTAGAGGTTTCGAGCGTGTCGATTCCTCAACTATTTATTAAGGAGGCGTACATTTGGAACCTCCCCACAGCAAGGAAAACTTCCCAGTGACGATTCAACTAACAAACGAGCAGATGGAAACCATCGGTTATCGTGGCGCGACTGCATGTTCTGCAGCTGGAATTACATATCGCCAATTGGATTACTGGGCGAGAACTGGATTGTTAGAACCATCTATCAGAAATGCAGCTGGCTCGGGTAGTTCGCGTCTTTATGGTTTCCGCGACATCCTGGTGCTAAAAATAATTAAGCGTTTACTTGATGCAGGTGTATCACTACAGAATATTCGCACCGCGGTCGAACACCTACGATCACGCGGTATTCATGATCTCGAGACCATGACCTTGATGTCAGATGGAGCTTCAATTTACGAATGTTCATCTCCGGATGAAATTATCGACTTACTGCAAGGAGGCCAAGGAGTTTTTGGCATCTCCGTAGGAAAAGTGGCAACAGAAGTTGAGGGTTCCCTGTCTACATTGCAAGGTGAAGTAGATGGTGAAATTGTTAGTGGCGAAGGTAACGATGAGCTTTCGCTGCGTAGGAAGGCGCGAGGCGCTTAAAAACAAACTAATCTTTCCCCTTAGGTAAGCCTATAAAGAAGTGGGGAAGTGGAATGACGTTTGCTTCACGTCATATTGGACCAACAAGTTCAGAGATTGATTACATGCTCCAAACATTGGGGTATAAAACTCTTGAAGAGTTCGTTTCTAAAGTTGTTCCGCAATCAATCGCAATTAGATCTAAATTAGAAGATTCACTTCCGAAAGCGCTCTCTGAAACTGAAGCTATCGCAGCACTGCGTGATCGAGCATCTAAAAATAAAGTTTTCCGTTCTCTAATTGGAATGGGTTATTACGGAACAATTACACCTGCAGTAGTGCTTCGAAACGTTACCGAAAATCCAGCTTGGTACACCGCTTACACACCGTATCAACCAGAAATTTCACAAGGACGTTTAGAAGCACTTTTTGCATTTCAAACAGCAGTCAC
>CAZUOG010000084.1:0-4835 GCA_964622225.1 uncultured Actinomycetes bacterium
AGCGTTTGCTTCTAGCAACACTCGCTGAACAGCTTTTCCAGCACGGCAAGATCACCACAACAGAGACAAAGGCGAAGCGACTACGTCCATACGCAGAGAAGCTAATTACCTTTGCAAAGAAAGGTGACCTTGCAGCACGTCGCGAAGTTCTTGCGAAGATCTCTAACAAGTCAGTAGTGCACACACTATTTACTGAAATTGGTCCTCGTATGGCAGATCGCAATGGCGGCTACACACGAATTACAAAGATCGGTCCACGCAAGGGCGATAACGCGCCTATGGCAGTGATCGAGGTTCTCTAATCCGTCATGAATCAACCCACTCTCGCACCTGAGAGTGGGTTTTTTCGTGCCCGCATTTTGTTGGGTTACGACGGAACGAATTTCTTTGGATGGGGCAGACAGAACGATGTGCGCACAGTTCAAGGCGAATTAGAAGCCGCATTAAGTACTTTATATCGTTGTCCAATTGAAACTGTAGTCGCGGGTCGAACTGATGCCGGGGTACATGCAACGGGCCAAGTTGCACATGCAGATTTACCTGAAGGAGATTTTGGTTTCGAATTTGAAAGCCTGGTTTATAGATTAAATCGAATATTGCCAGATGACATGCGAATTAAATCTTTCGAACGTGCGAGCAATAATTTTCATGCAAGGTTTGGAGCGTTACGTCGTCATTACATCTACAAAATCCAAGACGGAAACGGAATTGTCGAACCAATAAAGCGACTTGATATTGCACCTTGGTATCGAGATTTAAATATTGATTTAATGAATCAAGCTGCAAAATCGCTTCTTGGCGAACACGATTTCTTCAGTTATGCAAAGTTTCGCGCAAATGCCACCACAATTCGCAATTTGCAACGTTTTGATTTTGAACGTATGGAAGATGGTGTGATTTTGGCACACATTAGTGCTGATGCATTCTGCTACAACATGGTGCGCGCCCTTGTGGGAACAATGGTTTATATCGGCGAACGCAGATTCCCGGTTTCCTGGGCTAAGGAAGTGTTGGATGCGAAGGAGCGTCCTTCAGATTCAGTTGTTTTCCCTGCAAATGGTTTAACCTTTGTCGGCGTTGATTATCCAAGTGATGACGAGATGATCGAAAGATTTAAGAAAGTCTTAGCACGTAGAGCGCTAAATGAAGATTCTGACGATGGAGACGAGTAATTGGGCCATATTGATGTAAGCGGAGTTGAATATTCGCTATCTGATGGTCGAGTGCTTCTAAATGAAGTCTCTTTTCGCGTTGGTGATGGCCATAAAGTCGCGTTAATTGGACCAAATGGTTCAGGTAAAACCACACTTTTGAAAATGATTTCTGGAGATTTAGATCCAGAAGAGGGAAGCGTTGCGATCACTGGTGGATTAGGTGTGATGCGCCAGTTCATCGGAAGTGTTCGCGATGATTCAACTGTTCGAGATCTTTTGTTATCCGTTGCACCTAAACGAATTCGTGATGCCGCCGAAGCTATTAGAACCACTGAAGCGCGTATGTATGAAACTGCAGAAGAGAAAGACCAGATGGCTTACGCCGAAGCAATTGTCGAATGGGGCGATGCTGGTGGATATGACTTTGAAGTTATTTGGGATTCCTGCTGCACTGAAGCGCTTGGAAAGCCCTTTGATAAAGTCCAGGATCGTTTAGTTAATACTTTATCTGGTGGAGAACAGAAGAAATTAGTTGTTCGCGCATTACTTGAAGGTCCTGAAGAAACTTTATTGCTGGACGAACCAGATAACTATTTAGATGTTCCATCAAAACGTTGGCTTGAGCAAGTAATCAAAGAGACTAAGAAAACTGTGCTTTTTGTAAGTCACGACCGTGAGCTGCTTGAAGAAGTTGCAACCAAAATTGTGGCGCTGGAACAAGGTCATAATGGAAATACCGCTTGGGTTCATGGTGGAAAGTTTTCAACCTGGCATGAAGCGCGTCGTGCCAGAAATGAAAGATTCGCTGAAGTGCTACTTCGCTGGGAACAAGAACACACGCGCTTGAAAGAATTAGTTCTTACGCTTCGAAATCAAGCAAAGTCTTCTCCCGATATGGCTTCTAAATATCGTGCTATGCAAACTAGATTGCGAAAGTTTGAAGAGCTTGGCGCACCACCTGCACCACCTATTGAGCAAAATGTACGTGTAGCACTTAAAGGTGGTCGCACTGGAGTGCGCGCTTTAACTTTTGAAAATGTGTCGTTAACAGGACTTACCGATCCATTTAATTTTGAAGTTTTTTATGGAGATCGAATTGCGGTTCTCGGTAAGAATGGAACTGGTAAATCTCACTTCCTGCGTTTAATCGAGGGAGATAAGAACGTTAAATATTCTGGAGAATTTAAATATGGCGCGCGAGTTGAAGTTGGTTACTTTGCCCAAACTCATGCCCACCCAGAGTTTGAAAACAAAACTCTCCTAGAAATTCTTTGGGAAGAGCACTCCCTACAATTGGGTGCAGCAAAATCTGTTCTAGGTAAATACGAAATCGATCAAGCCGCGAACCAAAAGTTTTCACAATTATCTGGCGGACAGCAAGCGCGTTTTCAAGTACTACTTCTTGAACTAGCCGGCGACACATTGTTATTACTTGATGAACCAACAGATAACTTAGATTTAGCTAGTGCTGAAAGTCTTGAAAATGCGCTCAATCAATACGAAGGAACCGTGCTTACAGTTACCCACGATCGCTGGTTCTGCAGAGGCTTCACCAGATTCTTAATTTTCGGGGCAAATGGCCACGTATATGAGTCCAATGAGCCAGTTTGGGAGCATTAGTTTTAGCAAAAACAGGGGGGTTTGCCCTCGTTTTGACCCTATTCGAGCCAAAAGGTAAAGTTTGCCCTCTGCGCGACCTATTGGTCGCACACAATATAAGAAGTGATTTAAGGAGTAAGTAGCGTGCGCACATATAGCCCAAAGCCTGGCGATGCTGTCCGTAAGTGGTACATCATCGATGCAGAGGACGTAGTTCTTGGTCGTCTTGCAACACATGCTGCAGCGTTGCTTCGCGGTAAGCACAAGCCAACATTCGCAGCACACATGGACATGGGTGACTTCGTAATTGTTATCAATGCAGAGAAGATTGCACTTTCAGGTAACAAGTTAAATCAGAAGCTTGCGCACCGTCACTCAGGTTTCCCTGGTGGTTTAACTTCAACTGTTTACGGTGAATTGTTAGAGAAGCACCCAACACGTGCAGTTGAAAAGGCAATCAAGGGAATGCTTCCAAAGAATTCAATTGGTCGCGCACAAGCAACCAAGCTAAAGGTTTATGCAGGTGCAGAACATCCACATTCAGCACAGGCTCCAATTCCATTTGTATTTGATCAAGTTTCACAGATTGTAAAGAAGTAAGGGAATAGAAAAATATGTCAGATAAGATTTCGAAAGAAGACCTTTCAGAAGATGTAGTTCCTACTTCTTACTCTTCATCAACTCCAGCAGCAGCAACAAACCGTCCAGCAGTTAAGGCACCAGGTGCAGGCACCGGTCGTCGAAAGGAAGCTGTTGCACGCGTTCGCCTAACTCCAGGTTCAGGTCGCTGGGTTGTAAATGGCAAAGATCTTCCAAACTATTTCCCAAATAAAGTTCACCAGCAATTAGTTTCAGAACCATTCCGCACAGTTGGTGCAGAGAATCAATACGATGTATTTGCACGTATCGATGGCGGCGGAGTTTCTGGTCAAGCTGGTGCGTTACGACTTGGTATCGCTCGTGCGCTTAATGCAATCGATATCGATGCAAACCGTCCAGCGCTAAAGAAGGCTGGATTCCTAACACGCGATGCTCGTGTTATTGAGCGTAAGAAGTACGGCCTAAAGAAGGCTCGTAAGCGCTCTCAATACTCAAAGCGTTAATACACTTTCGCTATGCAAAAGCGACTCTTCGGTACCGATGGTATTCGTGGACTTGCTAATCGCGATTTAACAGCTGAACTTGCACTTAATGTTTCGGTTGCTGCTGCGCATATTCTTATAGAGAGTAAAAAGCTCTCTAATAATCAACGCCCGAAAGCCATTGTTGGTAGCGATTCACGCGCATCTGGAGAATTTTTAGAAGCTGCCGTCGTCGCTGGATTATCTAGTGCGGGCGTGGATGTTTATCGAGTTGGTGTTCTACCAACTCCCGCAATTGCATATTTAGTCGCACAAAGTGGGGCTGATCTTGGAGTGATGCTCTCTGCATCTCACAACCCAATGCCAGATAACGGAATTAAGTTATTTGCACGTGGCGGCGGAAAGCTTGATGATGCCATAGAGGATCAGATTGAAGAATTAATTAAGGCGCGAATATCCGAACCATGGGAGCGTCCTGCCGGACGCGGAGTTGGTCGCGTAATTGAAGATAAAGATGCAGCAAATCGCTATATCCAATATCTACTTTCTACTCTTACTCAGAAGCTTGACGGTCTAAAAGTAGTGGTCGATTGCGCAAATGGCGCCGCAAGTTTTGTAGCTCCTGAAGCACTTCGCCAAGCTGGCGCAGAGGTAATTGCGATTGCTAATACTCCTGATGGTTGGAACATTAATGATGGAGTTGGCTCAACACATTTAGATTTCTTAAAAGCAGCGGTCAAGAAAAATGGCGCGGATTTAGGTATTGCACACGATGGAGATGCGGACCGTTGTTTAGCTGTAGATGCAGATGGAAATGAAGTCGACGGAGATCAAATCATTGCGATTCTGGCAACAGGCCTAAAATCAAGAGGCGAACTACCGAAATCCACTGTGGTCGCAACAGTGATGAGTAATTTGGGATTCTTTAAGGTGATGGAATCAGCTGGCATCAAAGTTGAAGTCACTTCAGTTGGCGATCGATATGTATTAGAAAAAATGA
>CAZUOG010000085.1:0-1426 GCA_964622225.1 uncultured Actinomycetes bacterium
CTAATGATGTGAAAATTAACTGGGTTTGGATGCCACCTTGGGGTCCTGACAAAATTACAGATGACGGTCGCGATCAACTTCGCGCACTCGGTTTCACCGTTTGATTAGAAGCGTTTTCTAAGTGTCGATGCATGCGGGCTGGATGGCCCTGCGCACTCTTTCTAGCGATCAATCAGTTAAGAATGCAAAATTAAAACCCGGAACGCTAAAGCGCATCATCAAGTACGCAAAACCATATAAAAGTAAATTTGCGCTCTTTTTTATTGCATTAATTTTGGATTCAGTCTTAACAGTTGCAACACCTTTATTACTTAAACGTTTAATTGATCAAGGAGTAATTCCAAAGAATGGTGCCTTAGTTACTGAACTAGCGCTGTTAGTAGGATTAATTGCAGTTGCCTACGCTGCAGTAAATATCTTTATCCGTTGGTACTCTGCAATTATTGGCGAAGGTTTGATCTATGACTTACGTAGTCAAGTTTTTCGGCACGTTCAATCTCAATCAATTGCCTTTTTTACTAGGACTCAAACCGGAGCATTAATCACTCGAATCAATTCCGATGTACTTGGTGCTCAACGGGCATTTACAGCCACTTTTTCTGGGGTTATAAGTAATGCACTTACTTTGATTTTGGTCGTTGGTGCCATGATTAGTTTGAGTTGGCAAATTACGCTCTTATCTCTAGTTCTACTTCCAATCTTCTTAATTCCCACAAAATATGTGGGTCGACGATTAGCCCAATTCACGCAGCAGTCATATGAGTTGAATGCAGAAATGGGTAGCACTATGACTGAGCGATTTAATGTTTCTGGAGCGCTATTAGTAAAGCTTTATGGTGAACCTGACAAAGAAGCTCTAAATTTCCGTAGCAAAGCGCGCAAAGTTGCTGACATAGGCATCAACATGGCGATGTTAAATACTTTCTTCTTCATCGCACTTATTTCTGTTGCGTCGATTGCCACAGCATTTGCGTATGGAGTTGGTGGACATTTTGCGATTGCCGGAACGATGACAGTTGGTAGTTTGATTGCAATCACAACGTTGCTAGCACGACTATATGGGCCGTTAACGGCGCTTGGAACCGTCAGAGTAGATGTGATGGGAGCTTTGGTTTCATTCGAAAGAGTCTTTGAAGTCTTGGATCTTGAACCAATGGTTAAAGATGCTCCGAGCGCTCAGACTTTAGATTCAAGAAACCCAAGAATTGAATTCAACAACGTCAGATTTGCATATCCGAAAGCATCAGAGATTTCACTCGCTTCACTTGAAACAGCCGCAAAACTTGAAATTGCTGAAAGTGGTGAAATTCTTAAAGGCATTTCATTTACAGTCGAACCAGGAACACTTACCGCCCTAGTTGGTCCATCGGGTGCGGGTAAGACCACGATAAGTGCACTGCTGCCTAGGCTTTATGATGTTACAGAG
>CAZUOG010000085.1:1572-4825 GCA_964622225.1 uncultured Actinomycetes bacterium
ACGATTTTATGATGTTACAGAGGGTGCCATTGAAATTAACGGTATGAACATCAAAGATGTAACTGGCGAATCTTTGCGCAATTCAATTGGCGTTGTGATGCAGGATTCGCACTTATTTCATGAATCAATTATCGAAAATCTAAGATATGCCAAAGCTGATGCAACTATTGATGAAATGAAAGAAGCTTGTAAAGCAGCACAGATTTGGGATTTGATCGAATCTCTGCCAAACGGATTAGAAACGATGGTAGGAGAGCGCGGACATCGTTTATCAGGTGGCGAAAAACAACGTTTAGCAATCGCAAGACTGCTTTTGAAGTCACCGAGCATTGTGATCCTTGATGAAGCAACCGCACATCTAGATTCAGAAAATGAAGCATTAGTACAAGCGGCGCTTAAAGAAGCACTTAAAGGACGTACTAGTATCGTGATTGCGCATCGCCTAAGTACAATCAAAGAGGCTAATCAAATTCTGGTTCTCAACGATGGAAAAATCGAGCAACGCGGAAGTCACGAAGAGTTGGTTGAAGCCGGCGGTTTGTATAGCGAGCTATATCAGCGCCAAGACTTATCGCTTTCTAATTAAGAATCTTCCATAAACAATAAGACCTGCGAAAAATAACCATTGTAAGGCGTATGCCATATGTGGTCCGTCTGAGAGTTCTGGTAATTCAGCTGGAGCATTTGGAGTAACGCCATCACCGGAAATTAAATCAATGTAGAAATTATCTGTTTTTACTTTAGATCGAAGATTCCAACTGCTCACTAAATTGCCTGTAGCAGGTAATGCAAAAAACGAACCTCGTGGCAGAGAAGTATTGAGTCTGATTCGCCCAGTGATTTCAATTTTATTAGTTGGAGTTGGAGGCAATTTAGGTCTGTCTGTAGCTCTTTCACCTGCTTGTACCCATCCACGATCTACCCAAAAAGACTTGTTGCCGCTACTAAATAGAGTCAAATATTCGTAGCCATATTTGCCATCATCGCTGTAGCGATTTCGAAGTAACACATTATGCGATTTATCGAAATTGCCTGTGACTTTTACTGTTCGCCACTCTTGCTCATTGAGATTCTTGATTTCGCTAAACGGCAAAGTTGGCAGTTCGGTATTTTGTTGAACTTTAAAGTTCTTTGCGTGTCGTTCAACTCCACGGTGATACTGCCAATTCGCTGCCACAAAACAGAGTGCAACCAATAATATTGATACGAGTGTTTTCAGGAATGCTTTAGGTTCCTTAGAACTCAATTTGTTTTTGATCCTCAATAGTTTGACTGCTCTCGTACGACTGTTCTTGACCTGCATTTGCGATTACAACTGCAAAGTAAGGAAGCAATACGGCGCCAGCAATCAAAAACCATCGATATGGATTTGGTGCAATAACTGCACCAATAAAACAGAAGGTTCTAATAGCCATGGATATCAAATAGCGTTTCATTCGCCCAGGGATCTCATCACTATGCGCATATTTCGCGCTAGTTATGGAAACCGGCTTTTTCTTCATGTGCCAAGAATAATCGTACGGGCGAGTAATGTGGAAAATTGGTAAGTTTTCCCTCGTGACTTTAGAAGCAAAAGTGGCGCTTATAACAGGCGGCAATCGCGGAATTGGTTTAGCGATAGCAGAGTCCCTAAAGAGCAATGGATTTAATGTCGTTGTTACTTACCGCTCAGGTAATGCCCCTGAAGGTTATAACGCGGTGAAGATGGATGTAACTGATTCGGCCAGCGTTGATGCAGGTTTCACTGAATGCGAAGAAAAGTTTGGAATCCCAGAAGTAATTGTCTGCAATGCCGGTATCACGAAAGATGGCTTGGTTATGCGCATGTCTGATGAAGATTTCAATAATGTTATTGATGCGAATTTAGGTGGCGCATTCCGAACTGCGCGCCGCGCAACAAAAGGTTTATTGAAATTAAAACGAGGTCGCTTGATATTTATTGGATCTGTTGTCGGAGGAATTGGTTCAGCTGGACAAGTTAATTACTCAGCAAGCAAGTCCGGCCTGCTTGGAATGGCACGATCTTTCGCACGCGAACTTGGCAGTCGCGGAATTACTGCAAATGTAATTGCTCCAGGTTTTGTTGAAACTGACATGACTGCGGAATTAACGGAAGCTCGTCGCGATGAAATTGCAAAAGCTGTTCCTATGCAGCGTTTCTGCTCCGCGAAAGAGATTGCTCAGGTCGTATCATTTATCGCATCAGATGCAGCCAGCTATATCTCTGGAGCGCTAATTCCAGTAGATGGTGGATTGGGGATGGGACACTAAATGGGAATTCTTGAGGGTAAAAAGATTCTGGTAACTGGCGTACTTACTGATACATCTATTGCATTCCATGTTGCTCGGCTAGCCCAAGAAGAAGGCGCAGATATCGTCTTAACATCCTTTGGTCGCGCTCTTAGTATTACAACAAGAATTGCAGGGCGTCTTCCTAAACCAGCTCCAGTAATTGAACTAGATGTAACCAATGATGAACATCTTGCAACTCTTGCAGTTCGAGTAAATGAGCATCTGCCACATCTTGATGGCGTTGTTCATTCAATTGGTTTTGCACCAGAGGCAGCGCTTGGCGGAAAATTCTTAAGTACTGAATGGCCAGATGTTGCTACTGCAATACAAGTATCTGCATATTCATATAAATCTTTAACTATGGCATGCAAGCCGCTGTTTCCCGCAAGCGGTGCATCAGTTGTCGGGATGGATTTTGATGCCCAAGTTGCTTGGCCAAAATACGACTGGATGGGTGTAGCAAAGGCTGCGCTTGAATCAACTAATCGCTACTTAGCAAAATTCCTAGGCCCTGAAAATATTCGATTTAATCTTGTCGCAGCCGGACCAATCTCAACTATCGCTGCAAAATCAATTCCTGATTTTCAGCAGTTCGAACATCTTTGGGATTTACGTTCTCCTCTTCGTTGGGATGTAACTGATCCGATTCCTGCAGCAAAGGGTGCAATCGCACTGCTTTCAGATTGGCTTCCAGCAACTAGCGGCGAAATCATCCATGTTGATGGTGGTTTCCACGCAATGGGTGGTTAAGGGGCGGATAAGGGGCTGCTTACACCCGTTCGATTTGGCGCTTTGGCACCGCCACCTTAAACTTCTCATATTGACCGGCTATATGCCGCAAGAGGAGAAATCCCACCTAAACCGTTTCGACGGACTGGTAAAGTCAAAAAGAAACTTCGGTTTCATTTTGCTCTTTTCTTGCGCGTTTGCATGTTAATAACCACGTAAGAAGGAGAAATCA
>CAZUOG010000086.1:0-3235 GCA_964622225.1 uncultured Actinomycetes bacterium
TCTCAGAAACAGAAGTCGCCGGAGTTGCCGCTAAAGCTGGCGCAAAACCAGGAGATGCAATCTTCTTTGCAGCTGGCAGTAAGTCTGAGTCACAAGCGCTGCTTGGTGCAGTTCGTTTAGAGATCGGCAAACGTCGCAATTTAATCGACGAATCAAAGTGGGAATTCCTTTGGGTTGTCGATGCGCCGATGTTTGAGCCAACAGATAATGGAGGTTGGACTGCAGTGCATCATCCATTTACTGGACCAAAGCCAGAGTTTGCTAAGACATTTAAATCAGATCCAGCAAGTGCGTTGGCGTATGCATACGACATCGTTTTAAATGGAACGGAATTGGGTGGCGGCTCAATTCGTATTCATGATCAACAAATTCAAAGAGATGTATTTGAAGTAATTGGTCTAACAGATGAAGAGGCGCAAAGTAAATTTGGCTTCTTGCTTGATGCGTTCCAGTATGGACCGCCTCCGCACGGAGGATTAGCTATCGGTATCGATCGCTTATGTGCACTTCTTGCCGGAGCAGATTCAATTCGTGAAGTAATCGCATTTCCAAAGACTGCATCAGGTGGAGATCCACTCACCGGAGCTCCAACACCAATTACCGCTGCACAACGCAAAGAGGCAGCAATCGACGCCAAGCCAGAATCAAAATAATGTTCAAACGTATCACTGCTGCAGCACTTGCAATTGTGATGCTTAGCGCTTGCGCTCCATCCAAACAATATGCAGGCAGCAAGAGTGACGGGGCTTTCTTTAGCGTCCCGAATGGCTGGACCAAAGTTTCGAATGCAGCTCTAAATAAAGTTGAAGGGCAGAGTAAGAACCAAGATGATCGAGATCGTTTATCAATGGTGTCTTACCAAGTGGGATTCTCTAAATCTAAGAAAATCTCTCCTAAAGAGATTTTTATGTTAGATCCCACTGATCAACCTGTACTTTATGCGCGCTTCAGGGATCTCTTCCCAGAAGAACGTAACGCAATTAGCTTAAATACTTTGCGAAATATCATTCTCCCTATTACGCAATATATGGATGGTTCAAAATCCAACGATCGCAACTTTGTGCTAACCGATGATCATGAAGTCACCGAAAAAGGCGGTAAGGGAGTCAATCTCCTTTATAGCTTCGATAATAATGGTGTTAACGAGACCGTCAATCAATCGGCTTTATATTCCAATGATCAAAACAAGATCTATTTATTGATTATTCGTTGTTCAACTACCTGCTACAGCAAGAATGTTGACGAAATTAATCAAATAGTGAAGTCTTTTACTGTTAGGGGTGCCCGATGAGCCAAGACACTGGTCGCAAGAGAGATTCTGATCGTCGTACTCGCGTTCACCTATCTCTATTTGATCGCACCAAGTTTCTACTGCTATTTGCAGGTACTTATGGAATTTTAGTCTGGGCTCTACTTTCTGAAAATCCTATTTATAGTTTTAGCGACGCAGCCATTGATGTTGCAAATAGTAAATCTTGGATTTTCTGGCTAGCCGGCGCAGAAGCGCTTCGCCAAATTCATTTCTTAATCTCTGAATTTATTTCGCCATATCATCGAATTTGGCAATGGTATTTCAAAACAGTGGACCGGGCAGTTCACTCTTTTTCGGATTGGACCCGCGTTATCGAATCTCACGTGTAGTTAGGTTTAATCTGGTTAGCCATAACTGCAGTAATACTTGGCGCGATTTATAAACTGCCTCCGGCACAAGCGCTCTTCATGGCGCCTCAAGCGCTCTGGTCTGCACTTCCAATGTTGGCGCAACTTCTCTTTGCAATTGTTTTCATTTTGATTCAGTTCGTCGCGATGTTCTGGTTCTTAAGTCGCGGTGGAATAGATACCTATTTTCCTGACGACATTAATACTCGTTTTAGTGATGTTTGGGGTCAGGATCATGTCGTAGAACGTATTCGCGAAAACTTGCTCTTCCTTGAAGATCCAGAATCAATCGAACGCCATGGCGGCTATGTTCCTGGTGGATTATTACTTTGGGGACCTCCGGGTACTGGTAAGACTCTGATGGCAGAAGCAATGGCTGGTGAAACCGGTAAGCCATTTATCTTTGTTGATCCAGGCGCGTTTAACAATATGTTCTTTGGCGTTGGCGTTATGAAAGTTAAATCGCTATTTCGCAAACTTCGTAAATTGGCACTTCGTTACGGTGGAGTAGTTGTATTTTTCGATGAAGCTGATGCTCTTGGAAACCGTGGAATTGTTACTACGGGACAACGAATGGATGCAGATCGTTGCCATGGCGGAAATTATTTATCTGAGTCAGCGATCAACATTTTAACTCGGGAAAAGTTTGTAGTTGGTGGCGCTGCAAATCAAGGTGGCGGTGGCGGAATGGGCACGCTACAAGCACTTCTTACAGAACTTTCGGGACTTAAAAAACCACGGGGTTTCTTCAATCGAATTGTTCGTCGAACACTTGGTATGCGTCCAAAGAATCCACCAAAGTATCGAATTCTCGTTGTGATGGCGACAAATATGCCGGAAGCGCTCGATGAAGCGCTGTTGCGCCCAGGTCGTATTGATCGTATGTATCGTGTTGGATATCCAAGCAAGAATGGTCGAGTACGCACTTATCAAGGTTATCTAGACAAAGTTTCACATCTGCTAGAACCAAGTGAAATTGAAAAACTTGCGATTATGACGCCTTATTCAACAGGTGCGACGATTAAGGATATGATTAATGAAGCCTTGATTATTGCAATTAGAGATGGACGAACAGCGATTTCTTGGGCGGATGTACTTCGCGCCAAGCAGCAAAAAGAACTTGGTCCATCTGAAGATGTTGAATACATCGAACGCGAACGTCATGCGATTGCAGTTCATGAAGCTTGTCATGCGGTAGTTGCGCATCGAGTTCGTCAACACATGAACATCGATTTAGCCACTATCGAAAAAGGAAGTGATTACCTGGGAATGGTTGCAAGTATTCCTCCTGATGATCAATTCACGCGATGGAAGAGTGAATATCAATCAGATATTTTGGTTTCACTAGCTTCTTTAGCCGGCGAGAGAATGTTCTTTGAAGGTGATAATTCATCTGGCGTTTCTGGAGATTTGGAATCTGCAACCACAATTGCAAGTTTGATGGAAGGCCATTGGGGAATGGGCTCAACCATTTCTTCCCATGCGTCCAATCGCCGTTTCGAAGTCGGCGCTCCAGGTGGAAAAGGTGGTGCTATCGGAAGAGATCAAGATGATCGCGAACTTCGTCGAGCGCTAT
>CAZUOG010000086.1:3352-4762 GCA_964622225.1 uncultured Actinomycetes bacterium
ATCGAAAACTTCGTCGAGCGCTATCTGATCGAATCGAAGATAATCTCAACCAACTACTTGAAAAGACAGAACAATTACTTAAGCAAAATAAAAAGGAAGTTCTTGCCCTGGCACATGCTCTGGAGACATACAAGACACTTCCGGGTGACGATGTTGCAGCGGTTATTAATTGCGAAAAAGGCACCATTGCTGATGGTCAGCCATACGCGGACTCTGCATTTATGAAGGAAATTGAGGCGTATCACAAGGCTTGTGTTAGCGCACACAGAGAGCATCGCGCGCCTGAAATTCCGCTACCCGTGTACAAGGGTTGATAAGGTAACCGCATGGGACCAGGTGGAATCGCAACAATTATCGCATCATGTTCATTATTGATCATTGCGGTGGCTATTGGTTATGCAATTGTTCGCTTGGGTCGATTAATTGACGAAGCGAAAACTTCACTAAAAGCATTTACAGATGAGACTGGTCCGTTGATCAAAGAATCAACCAGAACCGTGGAGTTAGTAAATGGTCCACTTGAAAGCATTAATCGAATTACCAAGAATGTTGAATCTGTTTCGGACAAGATCGCCGGCGCAACTGACAATTTCGTAAGAAAGGGTGGCCCGGCAGTTAAAGCGTTAGGTTTAATCGCTACTGCTGCGAATGCAACCAAGAAACGCGGAAAGAAAAAATAGTTGGAATCCGCAGATATACGCGCACGTTGGTTGCGCTTTTTTGAGTCTGGCAATCGCGAGAACCTTCCACACGTAGTTGTTCCTTCGGCATCATTAATTGCTGACGATCCAAACTTGCTCTTGGTTAATGCAGGAATGGTTCCCTTCAAGCCATATTTTCTTGGAGAAGTAACGCCGCCTTATAAGCGCGCGACATCAGTTCAAAAGTGTGTACGTACTTTAGATATCGACGAAGTTGGAAAAACCACTCGCCACGCATCCTTTTTTCAAATGTGCGGAAATTTCTCTTTTGGTGATTACTTCAAAGAAGGTGCAATTTCACTTGCATGGGATTTGTTAACCAGACCAGTAGCTGATGGTGGTTATGGATTTCCAGAGAGCCGACTTTGGGTAACTGTTTATGAAGATGACGATGAAGCTGCCGATATCTGGCATAAGAAAATTGGCGTTCCAAAGGAACGAATTCAACGTCGCGATATGAACGATAACTACTGGTCTATGGGTGTTCCAGGACCATGTGGACCATGTTCAGAAATTTATTATGACCGCGGACCGGAATACGGAAAAGATGGCGGACCAATTGCAGATGAAGAGCGCTATTTAGAAGTTTGGAACTTGGTTTTCATGCAGTTCGAACGAGGAGCTGGAGCCGGTAAAACCGATTATCCAATTCTCGGAGAACTTCCAAATAAGAACATTGACACCGGTCTTGGTTTAGAACGTATGGCTG
>CAZUOG010000087.1:0-4708 GCA_964622225.1 uncultured Actinomycetes bacterium
GTGATGAATTTGATCCGCAGATTCATGAAGCGTTAATGCATGAAACTTCTGCTGATGTAAAAGTTGCTACCGCATCAAAGATTCTGCAACCGGGTTATAAATTTAGAGAGCGAGTACTTCGCCCAGCTCGAGTATCGGTAACTGATCCAGAATGATCCAGAATATTTAAAGGGCATTCAAATGGCTGCGAAAGATTTATACGAAAAAGACTTCTATAAAGTCCTTGGCGTATCTAAAACTGCTAGCGCCGATGAGATAAAGAAGAAGTACCGCCAATTAGCGCGCGATTTACATCCTGATCAAAATAAAGGCGACGCTAAAAAAGAAGAGCAATTTAAAGAAGTTTCTGAGGCATATGACATTTTGTCTGATGCTAAAAAGCGCGCGGAATACGATGAAGCGCGTTCGTTATTCGAACGCGGCGGAATACCACGTGGCGGTGGCGGGCAGTACCAAGGTGATTTCAGTGATCTCTTTGGCGGCGGCAATCCGCAAGATATTTTTGCAAATCTTTTTGGCGGACGTCGCGGTCCACGTAAAGGACAAGATTTACAAACTGAGAACACCATTACTTTCCGCGAATCTGTTTATGGAACAACTCTAAATTTACGAATAAATGCTGAAGGTCGTTCCCAACAAATAACTGCACGCGTGCCTGCAGGTGTACAAGATGGCGCGAAAATTCGCGTTAAAGGAAAAGGTGCACCTGGTGAAGCAGGACCTGGAGATCTCTTCATTTATTTACATGTAAAACCGCACCCAGTCTTTGGCCGCAAGGGGGAAAACCTAACAATGACGCTGCCAATTACCTTTGCCGAAGCTTCTCTTGGCGCAGATGTAAAGGTGCCAACACTTGAAGGACCAGATGTGACTGTTCGCATTGCACCGGGAACACCAACAGGTCGCACTCTTCGCGTAAAAGGAAAAGGTGTAACTAAAGGCCACCACACGGGTGATTTACTTGTAACAGTAGAAGTACAAGTGCCGCGTCGCGCAGAAGGAAAAGTCGAAGCAGCAATCAAAGCATTTGCAGAAGCAACAAAAAATGAAGATGTACGCGCAAACTTTAGAGAACAGGCGCAGCAATAATGTCTGAAGGAAGAGATCTCGAAAAGAAAATAAACGAACTTGATGAAGAAGCTGCCGTTTACGTGATCTCAGTAGCGGCAGAACTTTCTGGGCTGCATCCACAAACTCTTCGTCAATATGATCGTTTAGGTTTGGTATCTCCAGGTAGAACTAGCGGACGCAATCGTCGCTATTCACTTCGCGATATCGCGTTACTTCGCAACGTTACAAAATTGGTAGATGAAGGCATCAACCATGTTGGCATCAAGCGAATTATTGAATTGGAATCTGCGATGGCAAATCTCTCTATCGAAGTAGCAAAACTTCGTATTGAAGTTGATGAACTTATGAAAAAAGAGAATAAAGTAATTATTTATAAAGAAGAAAATTAGTTCTACTTTTCCAATTAGAAAGTATTCTTTCCCCAGGAGTTCCCAAAATTTTGTCGGAGATAGTTCCGTAAATATCTCTAAAGTCAGTTGTTACCGCTAAATCATTTTGATTTAAATTCTTTAGTGATGGCTGATCTCCGTAAAAGCCACCTTGCACATTGTCACCAATGATAAATACAGGTCCGCTTGTTCCATGGTCAGTTCCTTGTGAAGCATTAGCAACTACGCGGCGACCGAATTCACTGTAAATCATGATTGTTACATCTTTGCCATATTTTGTAGTTTTCAATTGCGCCAAGAATTTACTTACCGCGGCTGAAACTGTTCCAAGTAATACAGATTGGGCACCTTTTTCATTTGCATGTGTATCAAAACCACCCAACGATGCGGACCATACTTTTGTCGGGGCTCCAACTGCGATCAACTTTGCAATGATGTCTAATTGCTGAGCAAGCGCAGTATCTCCGCCGGCATTTCCACCATCAACAGTCGGTAGATCAGGCGTAGCGATAGCAGGCTTAGCTAGAACGGGAGTGATATCTGTTGAAAGATTTAGCAAATTACGCACAGAGCTTGCCGCCAGCGCCATTAATTTTGAATCTGAAACATCTGGTCTCGAAACCATTTCACATGAGCGGGTAATTTTCGGATTTGGTAATTTCAAGCCGCCCATTGGTAATGCAGACCCAACACTTTTCTTTCCTACCATTAATGGAGGTAAAACTGAACCAATATTGATCGCAGTCATTGGGTCATAAACTTGTGTATCTAAGTATCTACCAATCCATCCAGTTTTAAATTCATTCTTGGGGCTGGCATTTTGCCAAATTGCCATTGATGAAAAATGTGAGCGATCCGAATTTGGATAACCAACTCCGCGGACAATTGCTACTTTCTTTTGATCCCACAAAGATTTAATACCGGTCATTGCACCGTTTAAATACAAATCATCAGCAAGTGGCAGAACTTCAGATTCTTTATATGCAATTCCAGGTCTCAAACTTTGATAAAGCGGATCTTTAACTGGAACTACGGTATTTAATCCATCGTTACCACCGTAAAGTGTAATTACCACCAAAATTGGCGTACCTGGTTGCATCGGTCTAATGGCAGCTTCTGCCGCAATTTGTTCCAATGAAAGTATCGGAGCGCTTAAACCGACCGCTGCTGTTAATTTTAAAAAGTGTCTTCTAGATAATGTATCCATTATGCGCTCACTAAGTATTCCGGTGCGCAGAGCGCAGTGATGATTAATTGAGTGGCATTAGTTTGAGTGGCCACCAATGCTAACTTTGTTCGTGCGCTCCATTGGTCGACTCCTAAGAAATCTGCCATTGCAGCAACTCTTGAATAAGCAGGTAGATTACTTATCGGCGAAATATCACCGTTGTTGACTATTAATTGCGCCAAAGTTAATCGATATTGAGCATTAGCTGCAGTCAACCAAATTTCACCAGCTGGCCAACCACCCACATTCGGAGGATAAAAAGGTTTTTGTGCGATTTTTTCCAGAAAACTAAGAATTGTTTCTGGTTTTGCGACATTTGATGGAAGCACATTTAAAGCTCGACATGCTGCAATAAACCATTCCAATGGTGGTTTCACAATTGCATTTTTCTCATCACCCATACCTGGGTGATTTACCAATGCAGTTATTGCTTTAGTGATGTCACGATCTTTAAAAGCTAGTTGAATTGATTTATCTGGCAATGGGTTTTCATCACTTATGAATCTAAACCAGAGTCTCTCCGCAATAAAGTTTGCGCAGTTTTCTTGATCTACCAGGAAATCGACCAGTGAAATTCCATCAAAGTTTTGAGTTCTTCCCAGAATCGTTTGATTACCAGCATCATGTTTTTGTGCATTGAAAGTCACAACACCTGATTCTCTATCCAAGGAATAACCTGTTAATGCCTTAGCGGCTTGCTTGATGTCATCTTCGGTGTATCTGTTTACTCCTAAGGTGAAAAGCTCCATTAATTCGCGAGCAAGATTCTCGTTTGGTGCTTTAACAGTATTAAAGTTGTTGTCTAGCCAATACTGCAACGCACCATCTAGCATCATCCGTTCAGCAAAAGTCTTAAAATTGCCTAATCCATAGTCACGAAAAATCTTATTTTGTTGAAACATGGCATTGGCATAAATGACTTTATCTAACGAAGTTGCCCAATGCCCATGCCAAAACCAGACCATTCGTTCTTGAAAAGGATTGTCAACTGCAACCATTTGATCTAGCCACCACATAACCAATTGATTTCTTTGCGCTTGCATTTTTAAACCCCATGCTGCGCGATCAATTGCGCCGACCATAGGTTGTGGCCCAAGAGTTTCAAAAACAGGCATTGCAACAGTGCTACTTGGTGTTGCAGTCAAAATATTATTTAAGGTTTTAGCAGCACCATTTTTAAGCGCTGCATTAAATTGACCAGGTTTAGGTCCAAATGCAAGGCGTTGAAAATATCTTGCAATTTGGGCGCGGTCGTTTAGCACTTAATAAGTAAACCAAACCTAGAAACCGGCTATAAGGTGTCCTTATGAATTCTAAGGAAATTCTTAAAGAAGAAATCATCAATAAAGCAGTAGTCCACGGGAAAGTAATTCTTTCAAGCGGCAAAGAGGCCGATTACTACGTAGATCTTCGTCGCGTAACTCTTGATCACGTGGCAGCTCCTTTAATTGGTGAAGTAATGCTCGATTTAACAAAAGACTTGAACTACGAAGCAGTTGGCGGCTTAACGCTTGGCGCAGATCCAGTCGCTACTGCGATGATGCACACCGCCGCTAAACAAGGCAAGAAACTTGATGCTTTCGTGGTTCGAAAGGCTGAAAAAGCGCATGGTTTACAGCGCCGAATCGAAGGACCAGATGTAAAGGGCAAGCGCGTACTGGCCGTTGAAGATACTTCTACTACAGGTGGCTCTGTGCTTACCGCTGTTGAAGCGCTTAATGAAGCCGGCGCAATCGTGGTTGGCGTTGCGGTGATTGTGGAACGTGGAGCTGCGCCAAAGATTCAAGAAGCAGGACTTGAATACCGCGCTGCTTATCAGTTGGCTGATTTAGGGCTTAATTAATTAACTTAAATTGCGTTTGGTATTAATTTCTTTAATTACTTCAATAATTACCGGAATCAAACTAAACAAAATAATTAATCCAATAATTGGCAATAAGTATTTATCAACGCTTCCAGAAATTTTATCGCCAAGCAAAATACCAATTCCGATAACTGATTCAGTCCAAAGAATTGCACC
>CAZUOG010000088.1:0-4589 GCA_964622225.1 uncultured Actinomycetes bacterium
AAACACCAATTAATACCGCTGACATAGTTGATGGCGCACCAGCGCGATTAAAGCCATAAACAACCGCTAATACATAGGCAAAAATGAAGAATGCCGTGGCAGATACCGCCACGATGCCGCTTGCTAAACCATCCATACCATCAATGAAATTAACGGCATTTATCGCTACCAAAATTACTAACACTGTTAAGAACTGTCCGATAGATGCTGGCAGTGTTATGAGTCCATTAATCGGCAACCACAGAAGCTGCACACCAAAGCTAAGCAATATTCCGGCTGCAAGTGCTTGGCCCGCTAATTTTGTCAGCGCATCAAGTTCGAATCGATCATCAATCATTCCCAGCAAAACTACGAAAGTTCCTGCCAAGAAAATTCCTTGTGCTTCTCGGCCAAATGATTTTCCAACTAGTGGCAGATGTGAAACCACTACGAAAGTAAATGATGTTGCAAACCACATTGCCACTCCACCCCAACGAGGTGTGGTTTCGGTGTGGATGTCGCGTTCGCGAATTCGCGCAATCGCGCCAAATCTAAGTGCATACGTTTCTACATAAGGCGTCACTAAATAACAGATAGCTGCTGCAAGCAGCATCGTTAAAAGGTATTCACGCACGAATAAAGGTTAAGCGTAAATTGGGAACTTTGCTACTAAGGCTTGAACTTCAGACTTAATCTTTGCGTGTTCAGCTGCGTCATCAGTCTTAATTGCGCGGGTAATCAATTGCGCAATTATCGCCATTTCCGCTTCACCCATACCTTGAGTAGTTGTTGAAGGAGTTCCCACGCGAATTCCACTAGTAACTGCAGGTGGATTTGTATCGAATGGAATTGAATTCTTGTTTAGTGTAATTCCAGCAGCGCCACAACGTTCATCAGCAATCTTGCCGGTAACGCCTGCGCCAGTTACATCAATTAGAGCTAAGTGTGTTTCAGTACCACCAGAAATTGCACGCATGCCTTCTGCAACCAATCCTGCCGCAAGTGCTTTCGCATTGGTAATAACTTGTTTTGCATACTTTTGATATGAAGATTGTTGGCATTCATGAAGTGCAACTGCTTTTGCAGCTACTGCAGACATGATTGGTCCACCTTGCATTCCTGGGAATACAGCTTTATCAATTGCTGCAGCATGTTCTGCTTTAGACAAAATCATGCCGCCACGTGGACCACGTAGAACTTTATGAGTTGTAAATGAAACTACATCTGCATAAGGAACTGGTGAAGGAATTGCTTTTCCGGCAACTAGACCAATGAAGTGCGCTGCATCAACCCACATGATCGCGCCAACTTCATCACAAATCTGACGAACTTTTTCAAAGTCGACCAAACTTGGATATGCAGTTGCACCAGCACAAATCATCTTTGGCTTTTCGCGAAGAGCAACATCACGCATTTCATCGTAATCAATTAATTCAGTATCTTGGCGAACACCATAAGAAACAATGTCGAACCACTTACCGGAAAAATTAACTTTTGATCCATGCGTTAAGTGGCCACCATGTGGCAATGACATTGCCATAACTTTGTCGCCAGGTTTTGTAAACGCTGCATAGACTGCAATGTTTGCTGAAGCACCAGAATGTGGTTGCACGTTTGCGTGATCGGCACCAAATAATTGCTTCGCGCGTTCGATTGCAATTTCCTCTGCGCGATCTACTACTTCGCAACCACCGTAGTAACGCTTCCCTGGATAACCTTCGGCGTACTTATTACTTAGTGGTGTGCCAAGTGCTGCCAAAACCGCACCAGAAGTGAAGTTTTCAGAGGCAATTAACTGCAAACCTGTTTGCTGACGCTTCACTTCTGCAAGCAGAATGCTCGCGATTTCAGGATCTTGCTGCTCTAATAAATCAAAGTTTGGGCCGTATTTGCGCGCATCAGTCATGAAACGAAGTCTACTGCGCCCTCACGTAATACGGTATGAGCGCCAGCAACTGTGCGAACTACTGTTGTTGGCAACCCTTTTCGAAGTTTTCCATTACTGAAAATGATTTCAATTCCATCTGTTGGAACATCAGTGCTTGCAGTTATTGGAGCTTCCCCAACTTTTGCAACTGATGCAGTTGCAAGTGGACCAGTCTTTGCCAGAATCGCTTTAACAAATGCTGCGCTCGGAACACGAAGAGCTAGTTCATCTACTTCATTGTTGTCTCCAAGATCCCAATTAAGTAGCGCGCTTGGTAAAACTTGGAAAGTTACTTTTCCAGGCCAATATTTCTTCATTGATGCAATGGTGCGCTTATCTAAATTTCTAGAAACGCCTTCGGCCATTTTGAAATTGCCCACTAATACTTGAGCTTTAATTCCAATTTCATCACCTCGTAAAACGTGCATAGCTCGGACTGCATCATGATTAAATGCATCGCATAAATACGCATAAGCATTTTCAAGTGGAACTGCAATTACATATCCATCATTAATTGCTTTCACAGCGCGAGTGACATGACGGGCAACAGTGCCCTTTTTCAAATCAACAGTTTGCATTACTTTCCCATCACTTGCGAACCGCGCTGGTCCATCTTGGTCTATCGTTTAAATCATAATGTAATTCAATGTTATTGAACATCTCTTCAAGCAAACCTGAAATTGCCTGACCCTGTAATTCAGTATGTTCAATTGCCAATACGCCACCGGATTTCAATAATCTCGCGGCCGCATCAATAAAGTGTTTTGGGATTTCTAACCCGGTTGCTCCACCAAATAGCGCAACGGATGGCTCTTTCTGAACATCCTCAGGAAGTTCCTGATCATTTGGAACATATGGTGGGTTTGCGATTACAAAGTCTGCTTTGACGCCTTCGAGAACATCTCGGACATCGCCTTCGACAACGCGCATATCTTCCACATATTTAGCGACATTCTTACGCAACCAAACCAGCGCTTCCGGGCTCTTTTCCACTGCAATTGCTCGCACCCGATCGCATTCGGTAGACAGTGCAATTGAAAGCGCACCACTTCCTGCACCTAAATCAATAACGCTGACTAAGCCACTTTTCTGTTCAATCAACGCTAGTAGATAAGACACCATTAATTCTGATTCTGGACGCGGAACCAATACCCCAGGACCTACATCTAAAGTTAAATCTCTAAAGTGCGCTTCACCAGTTATATATTGCAATGGTTCGTGCGAAAGTCGACGATTTAATAATTGATGATAATCCTCTGAAATATCTCCGACATTCTCCATCGCATTTTCAAGTGCAATTGGATTGTGAAGTTCCATGCGATTAATTCCGAGTAAATGTGCAAAGAGAATCTCTGCATCCACTTCGGAATATCCAGCTTGCGCTAACTTTTCTTTAGCGCTGCGGATTAAATCGCGAACCATTAATTACCGGCTAGCTTCGCTGCTTTATCTGCATCTAGAAGCGATTGAATAACTGGTTCCAATTCACCATTCAAAACTGCATCTAAATTATTTGCTTTGTAATTAACGCGGTGATCGCTCAAGCGATTTTCTGGAAAATTGTAAGTGCGAATACGTTCTGAACGATCTACTGTACGAACTTGTGATTTACGTTCAGCTGATGCCGCAGCTTCTGCTTTTTCCTGCGCATCCGCAAGAAGACGAGCACGCAAAATACGCATCGCAGATTCTTTATTCTGTAATTGAGATTTTTCGTTCTGACAGCTAACCACAATGCCCGTTGGTACGTGAGTTAAACGCACCGCAGAGTCAGTGGTGTTAACGGATTGTCCACCAGGTCCAGATGAGCGATAAACATCTACGCGCACATCATTCATATTTAGCTCAACATCAACTTCTTCAGCTTCTGGAAGCACTAAAACACCAGCGGCAGAGGTATGAATTCGCCCTTGAGATTCAGTTTCTGGAACACGTTGCACGCGGTGTACTCCACCTTCGAATTTCAATTTTGCATAAGGAGATTGGCCAGGTGCTGGAGTTCCCTTTGATTTAACTGCAATAGAGATGTCTTTGTAGCCACCCAAATCAGATTCAGTTACATCGATAACTTCAGTTTTCCAACCCATCTTTTCTGCATAGCGCATGTACATGCGAAGTAAATCGCCAGCAAAGAGCGCTGATTCGTCTCCGCCCGCACCTGCTTTGATTTCCATAATTACATCGCGATCATCATTTGGATCACGAGGTAACAACAACTCTTCTAACTCTTCAGCATTCTTTGCCTCTGCACTTTCAAGTGCTGGAATTTCTGCTGCGAAATCAGGATCAACATCAGCAAGTTCCTTTGCCGCAGCTAAATCTTCAACGCTCTGTTTCCATTTGCGATATCCAGCAACAACTGGACCTAGTTGCGCATAGCGTCGCCCAAGTTTGCGTGCATTACCCGCATCGGCATGAATTCCAGGATCAGCCATCTGCTTTTCGAGTTCGGCATATTCATTGACCAACTCAATCGCTGATGCGAAACGTTCGCTCACTTCTTTGTCCTTTATCTAGTATCTAATTCAAACTTTGCTAAAAATAAAAAGACCGCACCCCAACTAAATGTTGGGATATGCGGTCTTTTAAAAAAGCTATTTGTTTGAGCTATTAGTTTTCTTACCGAAACGCTCTTCGAACTTAGCGACGCGTCCACCAGTATCAAGGATGCGCTGCTTACCTG
>CAZUOG010000089.1:0-4574 GCA_964622225.1 uncultured Actinomycetes bacterium
CTATTTTGCATAACTGGTTAATCAATATCGCAAAATGTAAGCCAACCTGGACCACTCAAAATATCGCAGAGTCTGAAATTTCAAAGGCAAAAGAAGTAATTGGCGATAAGCGAGTTATTTGCGGTCTTTCAGGCGGCGTGGATTCTGCAGTGGCAGCAGCAATTATTCAGCGCGCAGTTGGTCATCAATTAACTTGCGTATTCGTAGATCATGGTTTGCTTCGCCAAGGTGAAGCAGAGCAAGTAGAACGTGAATTTGTTGCGGCAACTGGTGTGGAATTAGTTGTCGTAGATGCCAAGAAGCAGTTTTTAAATGCGCTATCAGGTGTTACTGATCCAGAAGAGAAACGTAAAATTATTGGCCGAGAATTCATTCGATCTTTTGAGCAAGCAGCTCGCGATATTGCTGCTGGTGGAGAAGTGGAATTCTTAGTACAAGGAACGCTCTATCCAGATGTTGTTGAATCTGGTGGTGGCACTGGTACTGCAAATATTAAATCGCACCACAATGTTGGCGGGCTGCCTGATGATTTGAAATTCAAATTAGTAGAGCCATTACGAACTTTGTTTAAAGATGAAGTACGCCAAGTTGGTTTACAACTTGGCCTTCCTGAAGAAATTGTTTGGCGCCAGCCATTTCCAGGTCCTGGCCTAGGTGTGCGCATAATCGGAGAAGTAACTGCAGATCGATTAGAAATTTTGCGACAAGCAGATGCAATTGCACGCCAGGAACTTAAAGCTGCGGGTCAAGATCGTGCTATTTGGCAATGCCCAGTGGTCTTACTTGCAGATGTGCGCAGCGTTGGAGTTCAAGGTGATGGTCGTAGTTACGGTCATCCAATCGTGCTCCGTCCAGTTTCCAGCGAAGATGCTATGACTGCAGATTGGTCGAGATTGCCATATGAATTACTTGAGAGAATTTCAACACGCATCACTAACGAAGTTCGCGAAGTCAATCGTGTAGTTTTGGACATCACAAGTAAGCCTCCTGGAACAATTGAGTGGGAATAAAAGGAAAAATGAAGAAAATAGCAATCTTGGTTGCATCTATCGTTGCAGCTACATCTTTAGTAACACTGACAACTCCCGCAGCAAACGCTGCCATTAAATGTGCCAAAGCAACTGCAAAAGCGCATACTCCTGGCAAAGTCGCTCAGCCAACTAAAGCAGCAAACCCACTTCCAAAGAAATTTACCTTTACAACTAACTGCGGAGTAATCGAAGTATCTTTAAATCCAAAAGCGCCAATCACAATTACTTCTTTAGCAGCCCTTATCAAGGGTAAGTACTACGACAACTCACTCTGCCATCGCTTAACAACTCAAGGACTTTTTGTTCTGCAATGTGGCGATCCAACTCTTACAGGCGCAGGCAATCCAACAGGCTGGAAGGGATATTTAGATGAAAACCTTCCGAAGAACGCCACAAATAATTACCCAACTGGCACAGTTGCAATGGCTAACTCAGGACCTGGCACAAATGGTTCTCAAGTTTTCTTTGTATATGACAACACAACCCTTGGACCTAATTACACAATCTGGGGCAAGATCACTAAAGGCTTAGATATCGTGCAATTTGTAGCTAAGCAAGGTGCGATTACTCAAGATGCAAACGGCAAGATTGTTTATGCAGGTGACGGTTTCACCGCTCAGCCTGTGCAGATTATTAGCGCAAAAGTTTCTTAAATAGCCTACGAATCCAGCTCACTTCAATAATCTTGTGGTGAGCTGGTTCATCTGGCGTTAAGACATCGGTAATTGCCGGAGATGATTCATCCAAAGATGCTGCAATTACATCTAGATTCGAAACAATCGAAACCAATTTCACAATAATTTCACTATCAATGACGTTGGTCTGCTTGATTAAAGCATCGCGTAAAACCAACGCCGAAGCTCTTAAATCATTTGCTGTCTCTTCTAAGTCTTCACTTTCAGCTTTATCTGCAACCGCATAACTGGCAGTTGATAGCGCTAAGGCTAATTCGCGACGCACTCTTTCTGGTACGCCACTATCAATTGATAAATCAAAGAGAGTGCGTGAAATAGTGCGAACTTGAACGATTATATGTTCTGTAGATACAGCCTTGACATATAAAACTTCTGCAACTGTCGAATTATCGTTCGGTAACCATCTAGATGATTTTTTAGCTTCAAGCGCTTGGCTTCGCAAATTTGGAATTGCTTCAACTAAATTGCGGCATCGCGCTAACCATCGACCAGCCGCTGCGGTGTCATAAGTAGAGGCAACTCCTTCTGCCATCTCTGAAAGTAAACGTGCAGATCGGCGAGTGTAACTTCCGATTAATTCTAAAGTTCTGCCCGTAGGTGTTTTCGGATGAGCAAAGAATGAAAAAACCACTGCGATGATTGCGCCAACAAAGGTGGCACCCAAGCGAGTAAGTGCGGTGTTTTCGCTAATTCCTGGGCCGATAACAATTAGGGCAGTAACCGGAACATTTACAGATGCGACTTCACCTAATCTCATTGCACGGGCCACAAATGAGCTCATCACAATGGTTACGAAGATCGCGATATTTCCAAAATTAAAGATACTGACGGCAGCTAGGGCAACGGATGCGCCAATTGCAGTGCCAACAATTTGGCCAAAACCTTCGCGGAAAGATTTGTAAGTCGAGATACGGATGCTCAGCGCGCAAGCAATTGCCGCTACTAAACCGCCTTTATTTACAAGTAAATTTCCGAAGTGCCAGGCAACCGCTGATGCAAAACCTGCAATTAATACTTGGCGAATCCAATAACGGCGAAGCTTGATTGCCTCAACTAATTCGCCGTACCAATCGCGTTTCATTTAATTAATCTGTATTTACAATCTTGAATGCTTCGGCAATTCGTCCAACTGGTAACCCTGCAACTCCAGCATTACGTTCGCCCCATTCACGAACCATTCTTTCAAGTTCAGAGTTATGAGCAGTTTGTGAAACGTGCGCATTCAGCGCCGCCATTTTCTTATCAAATGTATCGGTTATATCTACCCAATAATCAGGTGAGTGGTGCGCATAAACCCAAACTTCTTTCACGCGCCAAGGTTCAAGACCCTCTTCGTTCTTAAGATCCATAAACGCAAATGGATTACGAGCATCTGGATAAACCGCTTGAATTGCTGCTTCACCGGCAGCTAAATGATCTGGATGGCTTGCGCCAATTCGATCCCAATTGCGTTCTGGGCTTTGGATCAACATGCGATCAGGTTTATGAATACGAATCTGTCGGACAATATCTTTACGTAATCCAATAGTTGGTTCGAGATGTCCATCGCGATAATTCAGATAAATAACATCTTTAACGCCAAGCACACGGGCTGCATCACGTTGTTCGCGTTGACGAGTTGCTGCCATCTCAGCTTGAGGTACACCAGATTCTTCGCCACCTTGATCGCCGTTGGTGCAGCAAACATATGTAATTTCAATTCCTTTAGCTGCTAATTTCGAAACTGTTCCGCCGACACCGAAATCAGCATCATCTGGGTGCGCATTCACTACAAGTATGCGCGAAATCTCTTTATCATCACGTGGTTCCACGGGCATAGTCTCCCATGACTTATAGAATCCGCTTCTCATGTTAGATGACCCGCTAGTAAAAGGATTAAATCCACAGCAAGCAGCTGCGGTTGTACATAGTGGCACACCTTTATTAGTTGTTGCTGGCGCCGGATCAGGAAAGACTCGAGTTTTGACTCGTCGCATCGCATATTTAATGGCTCGTCGTAACGTTCGACCATTTGAAATTTTAGCGATTACTTTTACCAACAAAGCAGCCGGCGAGATGAAAGATCGTGTCGCTGATTTAGTTGGCCCAATTGCCAAATCCATGTGGGTTTCCACATTTCACTCAGCATGTGTGCGCATTCTGCGAGTTGAGGCGCATCGCTTGGGTTATTCCAACAACTTCACTATCTATGACAGCGCGGATTCTCAGCGACTTATTGCGCTGGTTTGTAAAGATTTGAATTTGGATCCGAAGCGTTACCCGCCGCGTCAATTTGCAGCGACAATATCAAATGCGAAAAATGAATTACTTGGTCCAGCGGATTACTTAAATTCCACAAATAATCAATATGAACAAATTTGCGCCGATGTTTACTCTCTTTATCAAAAGCGTCTGGGTCTAGCCAATGCATTGGATTTTGATGATTTGATCATGAAAACCGTAGAAGTGGTGCAACGTTTCCCGGAAGCGAAATCACGACTACGTTCTAGATTCCGTCATATTTTGGTTGATGAATATCAAGATACCAATCACGCCCAATATATGTTGGTTAAAGAATTAGTCGGCAAAGATGAAGAAGGAATTCCCGCTGCCGAACTCTGCGTAGTAGGCGATGCCGACCAATCTATTTATGGTTTCCGTGGCGCGACGATTCGCAATATTCTCCAATTTGAAATGGATTATTTGGACGCCGAAACTATTCTTTTGGAACAGAATTACCGTTCCACCCAGAACATTTTGAGCGCCGCTAATGCAGTTATCGAACAGAATCGTGATCGCAAAGCTAAGAATCTTTGGTCTGACGCTGGAGCTGGTGCAACGCTAGTTGGATATGTTGCGGAATCAGAGC
>CAZUOG010000090.1:0-4304 GCA_964622225.1 uncultured Actinomycetes bacterium
GTAGATACAATTTCGCGTTCAGACACATATCCATATGTGGATGTTCGTGAAGATGATGTATCCATGGGTCACGAAGCAACTGTTTCTAAAGTCTCAGATGACCAGCTTTTCTATTTAATGTCTCGCGGTTTGACTGAAGACGAAGCCATGGCGATGATTGTTCGCGGATTCATTGAACCAATTGCGCGCGAACTTCCAATGGAATATGCGTTGGAATTGAATCGACTAATTGAACTTCAAATGGAAGGAGCAGTTGGTTAATGTTAAATACCAACATTATTCACACTCCAACTGGCCGTGAAGAAGCTTGGCGTTTCACTCCACTTGCAAAGCTCAAAGGTTTGCATGATGGCAGCGCAGTAATTGGCGATTCACATTCGCTAGTGTCTAAGCAGCTCCCAGGCGGTGTAACTTTCGAGCGCATAACCACAGATATTCACACAACCAATAGTGATGATGTAATCGTTCAGAGAGTTGTAGGCGCTCCAACAATCGCAAAATTAACAATAGAAAGAGAGCTGGCTGATCCAGTAATTTTGGGTCGAACTGCTATTCAAGATGCCGAATATTCAAGAGTTCAGGTAATCATCAAGAAGTTTGCCAAGGCAACTTTGATTGTTGAAAATACTGGCAACTCACTTATCGCTGAAGATATCGAATTGATTCTTGAGCCTGGTTCGAATTTAACTTTCGTAACTCTTCAGGAATTTGAAAATGAGGGAGTTTATGCAGCTCGTCATCATGCAATTATTGATAAAGACGCAACATTTAAATCAATCACGGTGACTATTGGCGGTTCTTTAGTTCGCATTCTGCCAACAGTCGAATTTAAAGCTCCTGGCGGAGATGCTGATCTTCAAGGAGTTTATTTTGCATCTGCAGGACAACATTTAGAGCACCGCTTGCACGTGGACCACTTAGTACCAAATGCCAAGTCACGCGTTAACTATAAAGGCGTCTTGGCAGGAGATTCTGCGCGAACTGTTTGGTTCGGTGATGTTTTCATTCGTGCTGCTGCAGAAGGCACAGATACTTACGAACTTAATCGCAATTTGCTACTCACCGATGGTGCACGTGCAGATTCAGTTCCAAACCTTGAAATTGAAACTGGTGAAATTGTAGGTGCAGGACATGCGTCAACAACTGGTCGCTTCGATGATGAACAGCTGTTCTATTTAATGTCTCGCGGAATCAATATTGATGATGCACGCCGTCTTGTGGTGCGTGGTTTCTTCAACGAAATTATTGGGCAGATTAACAATGAAGAAATCGAAGAGCGTTTAATGGCGCACATTGATTCTGAATTAGAAAAAGTAGGTAAGTAATGTCAGACTTGCTTCTAGATTCAATTGTTGAAGGCAAGCCAGTAAGACTTACTAAGAATGGCAAAGATGTTTGTGTTGCCCGAGTAGGAAATGAAGTTTTTGCTATTGAAGATAACTGCAGCCATCAAGATGCTGCACTATCTGAAGGTGAGCAGAGTGGCTACAAAATTGAGTGTTGGTTACATTCAGCAGAATTTGATCTGCGTACCGGAGAAGCGCTAACTCCACCTGCCTCAGCGCCAGTAAAAACATATCCAGTTTCAGTTGACGGTAATAACGTCTTAGTAGAGATCTAAGTAGGAGAGAAGAATGAGCAAACTAGAAATCCGTGGTCTACAAGTAGTTGTAAAAACCGAGAACGGTCCTAAAGAGATCTTGAAGGGCGTAGACCTAACTGTTAATTCAGGCGAAACACACGCAATCATGGGTCCAAATGGTTCCGGAAAATCAACACTTGCATACTCCATTGCAGGACATCCAAAGTATGAAATCACTGGTGGTTCAGTACATCTTGATGGCGCAGACATTCTTGAAATGAGCGTTGATGAAAGAGCTAAAGCTGGACTATTCCTGGCAATGCAGTATCCAGTTGAAGTTCCAGGTGTTTCAGTTTCTAATTTCTTGCGTACGGCTGCAACTGCACTTCGCGGAGAGGCTCCAAATGTTCGCAAGTGGGTTGGAGAAGTAAAAGATGCGATGGCGTCGTTAAAAATGGATCCAGCTTTCGCAGAACGCAGTGTTAACGAAGGATTCTCTGGTGGCGAGAAGAAGCGCCATGAAATTATGCAGCTAGAATTACTAAAGCCAAAGATCGCAATTCTTGATGAAACTGATTCAGGTCTTGACGTTGATGCGCTAAAGATTGTTTCTGAGGGCGTCAACCGCGCAAAGGCAGCAAATAACTTAGGTGTATTGCTAATTACTCACTACACCCGAATTCTTCGTTACATCAAACCAGATTTCGTTCACGTATTTGCAAATGGACGCATTGTTGAAGAGGGCGGACCAGAACTTGCAGATCGCTTAGAAGAGAACGGCTACGAGGAGTATGTAGCTAAGTAATGCTTGATGTCACCGCTATCAAGAAGGATTTTCCGATTTTTGATCGAACAATCCGCGATGGCCAGCGCCTGGTGTATCTTGATAGCGGTGCTACTGCACAAAAACCGAATTCAGTTATCGACGCGGAGCTGAATTTTTATAGATTTAGTAATGCCGCGGTTCATCGCGGAGCGCACCAGTTAGCGGAAGAAGCAACTGAGAATTTTGAGAATTCACGCTCAATAGTGGCGGAGTTTCTAGGTGCCAAGAGCGACGAAATTGTATTCACCAAAAGTGCAACTGAATCAATAAATTTAGTTGCATACGCTCTAACTGAAAAAGTTAAACCTGGTGATCGAATTGTGGTCTCTGAAATGGAACACCATGCGAATTTGATACCTTGGCAACAATTAGCAAAACGCACTGGTGCGGAATTAGCCTGGTTCGAAGTAACTCCCGAAGGTCGACTTGATCTCTCCAAAATTGAGGAAGTCATCACTCCTAATACGGCGATAGTCGCAATCACCCATCAATCAAACGTGCTTGGAACTACAAATCCATTAGAGAAGATTGTGGCTAGAGCTAACGCAGTTGGAGCAGAAGTTCTTTTAGATGCATGTCAATCAGTTCCACATATGGCTGTTGATGTAAAAAAACTCGGCGTTGATTACCTAGCCTTCTCAGGACATAAAGCACTTGGCCCAACAGGCGTCGGAGTACTTTGGGGTAAGAACTTAGAAAAACTTCCGCCATTTTTATTTGGTGGATCAATGATCGAAAATGTCACGATGACTGATGCCACTTGGGCGCCAGCGCCTAAGAAATTTGAAGCAGGTGTGCCAAATATGGCGCAAGCTATTGGCTTAGCGGCAGCGATTAAGTACTTAAACCAAATTGGTCTAACTGCGATTCACGAACATGAGTTGTATTTAACGAAAGCGCTTCTTGCAGGTCTTGCTGACATTTCAGGTGTAAATGTATTTGGTCCAAAAGATACTTTTGAACGCGGCGGCACTGTCTCATTTACTTTAGATGGAATTCATCCTCATGATCTGGGTCAATTCCTGGATTCCAAAGGTGTAGCGGTTCGAACCGGGCATCACTGCGCTTGGCCATTGGCTCGTAAATTCAAAGTACAGGCAACAACGAGAGCATCTCTATATCTTTACAATGATCTATCCGATGTCGATGCACTTCTTTCTGGGGTTGTTGATGCCAAGAAATTCTTCCTGGAGCGTTAAGTGGAACTAAACGCGCTTTATCAGGAAGTAATTCTGGATCATTACAAACGGCCTCATCACAAAGGTTTAACTGCCGGTGATATCCAAGTGCATCACATCAATCCAAGTTGCGGGGATGAAGTAACACTTTCGTTGAAAATCGAAGACCAGAAAGTCGGAGAGATCTCTTGGGATGGAGCTGGATGCTCAATCTCACAAGCGAGTGTTTCCATCATGAGCGATCTTTTGACGGGCAAATCAATTTCAGAGGCAGGTTCAATACTTGATTCATTCGTATCAATGATGCAGAGCAAAGGCGCTGATCAAGGTGACGAAGAAGTTTTAGAAGATGGTGTTGCGTTAGCTGGCGTATCTAAGTACCCGGCTCGTATAAAGTGCGCACTATTGGGTTGGATGGCTTATAAAGATGCAGTAACTCAAGTAGGGGAGAAAAAATGAGTGCAAAAGTCGATGATGTAACTGAGGCGATGAAGGACGTTGTAGATCCTGAACTAGGAATCAACGTGGTTGACCTGGGTTTGATTTATGACGTGATGGTGGATGACAACAACACCGCAGTTCTTAACATGACTCTCACCTCTGCTGCGTGCCCGCTTCAGGATGTTATTGAAGATCAGACACGTGCCGCACTTGCAGGTATTACTAATGATGTGAAAATTAACTGGGTTTGGATGCCACCTTGGGGTCCTGACAAAAT
>CAZUOG010000091.1:0-3727 GCA_964622225.1 uncultured Actinomycetes bacterium
GCGCATTGAGTTCCGTTGCCCAGATCCATCATCAAATCCATATCTAGCATTCGCAGCTATGTTGATGGCAGGTCTAGACGGAATCGAAAACAAGATCGAACCAGCAGCACCAGTTGATAAGGACATCTACGAACTAGAAGGTGCAGAGGCTGCAGCAATTCCTCAGGTACCAGGTTCACTAGATGCAGCTCTTAACGCATTGGAAAAGGATCACGCATTCTTAACCAAGGGTGGCGTATTCACTGATGACTTGATCTCAACATGGATCGCATTCAAGCGTAAGGAAGAAGTTGACTATGTTCGTCTTCGTCCACATCCAGCTGAGTTCGAGCTTTACTACGATATCTAAAATATCTAATACCTATTAGCGATTAATTCTCCTAATCGAAATATCAAAAACCCCGTCAGCAATGGCGGGGTTTTTCATTTAGACATATAGGCTCATCAAATGCAGAGAGCTAAGGTTGCGGTAAGAGCAGCGTTTATAACCAATGGCGCAACAGTTGGAGCTTTGGTTGCCAGACTTCCGGATTTCAAGAACCATCTAGATGCTTCAACTAGCGAAGTCGGCAGGATGCTTTTCTGCATTTCATTCGGAGTTTTATTCACCCTCACTTTTATCGGCAAGGTAATTGCCAAGCAAGGCTCAAAACCTGTTGCGATTTACGGATCAATTTGCGCGGCACTTTCACTTATTCCGATTGCATTCTCGCAAACTTATTTATCACTTGCAGTCTCTTTCTTATTCTTCGGAATCGGAATCACTGTGCAGGATGTGGCGATGAATTCTCACGCCGCTACCTTGGAGCACGAAACCGGCAACAAATTAATGAGTGGCTTCCATGCTCTCTTCAGTTTAGGCGCATTACTAGGTGGACTCTTAGGTGGCTTATTTTCACAATTTGATTACTCAATTCGTAATCAATGTTTGACTCTTTCAATCATATTTATTTCAGCAGCCCTTTTAGTCAGAAATTTGTGGCTCCCTGCCGAAACAGATATTCATGAATTCGAAGATAAAAAGAAAAGTAAGAAACCTGCCATCTTCATTTTTATCGGTTTGCTTGGTTTGGCAAGTTCAATCAACGAAGGCGCAGCTGGAGATTGGGGTGGAATTCTCGCTCGAGATACATTCAATGCTTCTCCGTTCTTGGCAACACTTCCTTATATTCTCTTCAATATCGGGATGGTCGGCGGACGATTCTCTGGAGATTACTTAATGGAGAAATTTGGAACTTTCAAAATTCTCTTTAGAGCTGGCTTGATTTCTGGAATTGGTCTGTCGGCTGGAATTTTGATTGGAAACATTTATAGCCAGATTATTGCTTGGTTTGCAATTGGAATTGGAATGTCAGTTGTAATTCCAGCTGTATTCAGCACTGGCGCAAGTATTGCTCGATAGAGATTTGCAGGTCAGATTGCTCCTTCATAAGGTGTCGCCATAGTTTCAGGCATTTCTTATGCGGGTTTCTTGGCCGGGCCTCCGACCATTGGTTACATTGCCGAAGCAATCACTTTGCGATGGGCGATGCTGGTGCCGGCCGCACTTGCGATTTTCTTAGCCTTTGGAAGCCAGCGAATTAAACATTCCTAAACATTGCGTAGATGCCAGCGCATTAGTTGACCCACAAGTAAAAACCAGATTGCAAGAATCACCCAACCTAGTTGACCAATTCCAATTACAAGAGCAACCAATATTGATGGACCAATCATGTCTGTTAATCCAAAACCCATAGACCAAATTCCTTGATAAACACCTTGGCGGCGTTGATCAGCTAAATCCATCGCAATCATCCATGCCGCATTAGAGCCATAAAGTTCTCCGGCAATGTGTACTGCCATTCCGAGCAACATAAAGAGTGATGCAAAGAGTGCATTTACTCCGTGAGCAAGCGCATAAACCAAACTCGCCATCGCAATAAAGAAAGAGGCTTGTTGGAATGACTTTGCAGCTGCCTTTATATTGTCCGCCTTTTTGCTGGTGTGCACCTGGAAAAGCACAATTGCAATGGTGTTGAGCAACATGATTCCAGAAATCATCCAACGTGGCGCATTAGTCTCTTGAACGACCCACACTGGAATTGCCACATTTTGGATTAAGAAATGAAGATTGAGGCCACCATTTAACGCCGTGGCAATTATGTATCGATGATCTTTAAGTACAGACCAATCGAATTTTTCATGTTCTTGTAGGGTGGGCGTGATATTTGGCACGCGAGAATAAGCGATTGCAGCTAAAAGAAACGAAAGCGCATCTGCAACAATCATTGTCTTGTAGGCGGCAGGAGTATTTATTGCTAGCGAAATTCCTGCAATTAAAGTGCCGCTTCCGATTCCGAGATTGGTTACCGCTCTCATGTAGGCGCGGGCTTCAACTCGCTTTTGCCCCTCGCCCACCTGCGCGATGTATGACATTCGCGCGTTCTGACCAAATCGTTCTACGAAATACTCGAGACAGAGCAGAATCACAAACACAGTCCAAGTCTTCGTGAAAACTTGAAGACCAAGCACTACTCCTTGAAGTACAAAACTAATCATGCCCACATATTTGGGAGACCATTTATCAGCTAGGTGACCTGCAGGAACCGAGACTGCTAATGAAACTGCGGCGCCAATTGTGAAGGCAAATGCCACGGCATGCGCACCCAAGCCGACGGTGTATGAGAAATAGATAATTCCAACGGTATGGAACATGCCATTACCAAAGGTATTAATGTAATTAGCAAAAGTTAATTTTCGAACCGTCGGATCCGGTGAAACAATATTTCCGACGATTGACTTAAGCATTACGCGATCTTACCGCGATTCTCCCAACAAAACCGATCATTAATGCGAATACAACGCCTACGTTTGCAAACGCCCATCGACCTTCTTTGCCGCCAATTAGATCCATGAAATAACCTTGCCAATTCAACCAAGACGCAAATGTGTTAGTGACAAATCCGTATCCAACAAAAGTTGCGATTAACATTAATGAAATTGCACCCCAGTTTGCACCACGGTACTTGCCAAATTGATTGTAGAGATCAGTTTCTTCAATATACTTGCCAAGCAATACATCTGCTACGAATATTGCAGACCAAGCAGCTAGCGGTACTCCGATTGTGATTAAGAAACCTTGGAATGGCAACAAGAAATTCTTGCTGATCCATACAATGTAGATTGTGCCAAGCAACATAATTACCGCATCAATACTTGCGGCGTAATGACGTTTAATTGGGGCACCAATTGCAACTAACGTTAATCCCGAAGAATATAAATCAAGAATTGCGCCTCCGATTAAGCCCAGAATTGCGATTAAAGCGAATGCAAACAAGAACCAAGTAGGTAATATTTTTGTAAGTGCCCCCACTGGATCCATTGCTACATCTTCATAAAGTTTCTGCGAACTTCCTGCCAGGGCTGCTCCATAAATCACCATCACAATTGGTGCAAGCGATGCTCCGAATATTGTCCAACCAACAACTGAGCTACTCTTAACATTTCGGGGTAAGTATCTTGAGTAATCAGCTGCGCTATTTACCCAACCCAACCCAATTCCGGTCATTCCAAAAACTACTGCTCCAATAAAACCTGCAAGAGAGCCACCACGACCATCTGAAAGCAGCTTCCAATTAATATCATTTAAAGTTAAAGCCATATAAACGGCAGTTGCTATCAAAGTAATTAGCGAGATCCACTTCTGCATCTGCATGATTACTTTGTAACCCAAAACTCCACCAGCGAT
>CAZUOG010000091.1:3885-4182 GCA_964622225.1 uncultured Actinomycetes bacterium
GCGACATTGCCGCATTACGATCAAGCGAACCAATTCTTTCAAAAATCGTTCCAGTGGCTAGAGTTGCAAGCGAGACGAGAACCGTCTCCCAGCCGACAAATACGAAATAAGAGAGAAAACCTGGGAGTAAATTTCCTTTTACCCCAAACGTTGCACGACTTAGGATCATGGTCGGAACACCATGTTTCTTACCCGCTAATGAACTCACACCAACTAGTAGAAAAGAAAGTACGGTTCCAATCACCGCAGCTAAAGATGCTTGCCAAAAATTAATTCCAAATCCCAAGAAAAAAGCAC
>CAZUOG010000092.1:0-4142 GCA_964622225.1 uncultured Actinomycetes bacterium
GTTAATGGCCAAGCATTCTTTGTTGCATCTTGCTCTACTGCAACAATTACCGGAACGCCACGTCCTGCTGCGTATTCGCGACGCACCAAGTGTCCTGGACCCTTTGGTGCAACCATGCAAACATCAACATTTGCTGGTGGCTTGATGTAACCAAAACGAATATTGAAACCATGTCCAAAGAAGAGCGCATCGCCATCTTTTAGATTAGGCAAAATTGATTCTGTGTAGATATGACGCTGGACGTGATCTGGCGCCAAAATCATAATTACGGTTGATTCCTTAACTGCTTCAGCAACAGAAGTTACTTTTAGTCCTTCTGCTTCTGCTTTAGCGCGTGAAGGTGAACCTTCTTTTAGTCCAACACGAACATCTACTCCGCTATCACGCAAGTTAAGTGCGTGTGCATGTCCTTGTGAACCATAACCAATGATTGCGACTTTGCGACCTTGGATGATTGAGAGATCTGCATCTTCTTCGTGATACATAGTTGCCATTGGTTTTCTTTCCTTTTTTGTCGGCTAGTTTTTCAGGTTACTGCTAGTGGCTAATTCTGATAGTCCGCTTGGCGGTCTGTCGAAACGGATTGGATATCAAACGTCTGATCCGCAAGTGCGGTCGCTCCATGTGAGAGCGCAACCACACCAGACTGCACAAATTCGATGATTCCAAATTCTTTTAGGGATGCTAAGAGCTCTTCATTGAGCGCTACGGTATTTGTAGATTCGATAATCACAGCATCGTCAGTATTGTCGACGATTTTCGCGCCGAACTTAGATGCAACCGAATCAATCCTTGGGTTGTTCTTAACCTTTACCAAAATCAACTCTTCTTGTGTCGATTTTGCTGGCTTGATTTCAGATACGTGAATAACGTTAATCAATTTATCTAATTGACGAGTTACCTGCTCAAGTGCGTGACCTTCAACGTTCACCACAATTGTCATGCGTGAAATCGCTGGATCTTCTGTAGGTCCCACTGCAAGTGAATCAATATTGAATGCACGACGAGCAAATAAAGACGCCACACGAGCTAAAACGCCAGATGAGTTGTCTACTAAAACTGCCAAAGTATGTTTTGCCATGCTATCCGGTCCTTTTATAATTCCTGGGAATCCCAGTCAGGCGCAGTTTCACGCGCAACCATAATGTCATCATTAGAAGTTCCAGCAGCAACCATTGGCCAAACCATGGCATCGCGATTTACTCGGAAATCTACAACTACTGGTTGATCATTTATAGACATTGCCTTTTCGATAGTTGCATCAACATCATCAGCGCTTTCGCAGCGAAGCCCAACGCAACCCATCGCATCTGCAAGTTTTACAAAATCAGGAACTAATTTTGAATTCAAATCAGTATTTGAATATCGACCCTTATAGAACAAGGTCTGCCACTGACGAACCATTCCCAGAGATTCGTTATTGATAATCGCAACTTTGATTGGAATATTATTGAGTGCGCAAGTTACTAATTCCTGATTTGTCATTTGGAAGCAACCATCACCATCAATTGCCCAAACAGTGGTATCTGGTGCGCCAACTTTTGCACCCATCGCTGCAGGAACGGCATAACCCATAGTTCCGGCTCCGCCAGAGTTCAACCAAGTGCGTGGCTTTTCGTAATTGATAAATTGGGATGCCCACATTTGATGTTGGCCAACACCAGCAACATAAATTGAATCTGATCCAGAGATCTGGCCAATTCGCTCAATTACATATTGCGGAGCAAGTGAACCATCGGCAGGCTTGTCATATCCAACTGGATAAGTTGCTTTTAACTTATCCAATGCGTGCCACCATGAAGCTAAATCAGGCTTACCGAGTTTCTTAATTGCAGGAATTAAAGCCTTAATTACCGCCTTTAAATCACCATTGATTGGCACATCTACGCTGCGGTTCTTTCCAATTTCTGCTGGATCAATATCAACGTGAATTACGCGCGCCTTAGGTGCAAATGTAGAAAGCTTCCCGGTAACGCGGTCGTCAAAACGCGCACCTAAAGTAATAAGCAAATCTGCTTTCTGAAGCGCAGTAACTGCAGATACCGAACCATGCATGCCTGGCATACCTAAATGTTGACGATGTGAATCAGGGAAAGTTCCTAACGCCATCAACGTTGTGACAACTGGAATTCCAGTTAGCTCTGCCAATTCGCGAAGTTCTGCAGAAGCATTAGCTTTTATAACACCGCCACCAACATAAAGAACTGGCTTCTTCGATTCGAAAATTAATTGAGCAGCATCGATGATTGACTGTTCTGCAGGCGCGCCAGGAATTCGATAACCAGGAAGTTTGATCTCTTTCGGCCAATTAAATTCAGTCATCATTTGTAGCGCATCTTTTGCAATATCTACTAACACTGGACCAGGTCGACCAGTGGTTGCAATATGAAAAGCCTGTGCAACTGCATTTGTAATATCGTGCGGATTGGTAACTAGAAAATTATGTTTTGTAAATGGCATTGTGATGCCACGGATATCTGCTTCTTGGAAAGCATCTGTTCCAATTGCAGGTCCCGGTACCTGACCAGTAATCGCAACAACAGGAACTGAATCCATTGCTGCATCTGCAAGTGGTGTAACTAAATTTGTAGCGCCAGGTCCTGATGTTGCGATGCAAACACCTGCGCGACCTGTTACTTGCGCATATCCAGTTGCAGCGTGACCTGCGCCTTGTTCGTGGCGAACCAAAATATGGCGAATCTTTGAATCATAGATTGGATCATAAGCAGGAAGAATTGCACCACCAGGTAGACCAAACATGTCTACGACGCCAGCTGCCTCTAGTGACTTCACTAGAGACTGGGCTCCTGTAATTTGCTGACTCATCTTCTGCTTACTCCTCTCTAGAAACTAAAAAGCCCTCTGACTTTGCAGAGGGCGCGTTTTCCGATTTTCGGGCACGCGCTATCGAATGACCACCACGACTGATGATGAGATCAATAGAGCTTTACGCATGGGTGAAGTCTCCCCTATAGATAGAAGAGCGTCAAGAGATGAGATACGAATCTCAGTATTCGAAATGAATACAGATATTAACCGCAGACAGCGCCTTTTGATGCAGATCCCACTAATTTCGAATACTTGCTCAATACACCGCGTTCATATTTATGCGCTAGTGGCTTCCAACCAACTTTACGTTTTTCAAGTTCGGCAGGGTCAACCAATAAATCCAATTTACGATTTGGAATATCAATCCGAACTAAATCGCCATCTTTAATAAATGCAATCGGTCCACCATCAACAGCTTCAGGTGCAACGTGGCCAACACATAGACCTGTTGAGCCGCCGGAGAAACGACCATCAGTTAATAGCAGAGTTGATTTACCAAGTCCTGCGCCTTTAATAGCTCCGGTGATCATCAACATTTCGCGCATACCCGGTCCACCTTTAGGACCTTCATAGCGAATTACTACAACATCGCCAGCTTGAATGGTTCCGTTTTCAAGTGCATCCATCGCAGCTTGTTCGCGTTCGAAAACACGAGCAGGTCCTTCGAAAGTTTCAATTCCGATACCTGCGGTTTTGCAAACTGCACCTTCAGTTGCAAGTGTGCCACCAAGAATTGTGATTCCCACATCGGTAGATAGTGGCTTATTGATTGCATGCAAAACATTTCCATCAGCAAGTGGTGGATTAATCTCTGCCAAGTTTTCCGCCATAGTTTTACCAGTAACTGTTAAGCAATCACCGTGTAAATAACCAGCGTCTAACAACATGCGCAATACAACTGGAATTCCGCCGACTTTATCGACATCGCTCATTACATATTTACCGAATGGTTTTAGGTCACCAAGTAGTGGCACCTTAGAACCAATGCGATGGAAATCTTCAAGATTTAAATCAACTTCAGCTTCATGCGCAATTGCTAATAAATGCAGCACTGCATTAGTCGAACCGCCAAGGGCCATAACTGCAGTAATAGCGTTTTCAAAAGCTTTCTTAGTCAAAATATCGCGAGTGGTAATTCCTTTTGCAATCAAATTGACAACCGCTGCGCCTGCTTTTTCTGCATAAGTATCGCGGCGGCGATCAACAGCGGGAGGCGCTGCAGATCCTGGAAGTGAAAGTCCGATTGCTTCACCCACTGTTGCCATCGTGTTTGCGGTGTACATACCGCCACATGCGCCTTCGCCTGGGCAGAT
>CAZUOG010000093.1:0-4075 GCA_964622225.1 uncultured Actinomycetes bacterium
TTGCACAGGAAGTTCGTGAATTACTTGCGCAACTTGGCTTCAGATCAATTGAAGAGGCTGTTGGGCACGTTGAATTTCTTGATACCAAGGATGCAGTTGATCACTGGAAGGCGAGTGGTTTAGATCTTTCTCCGCTATTAGTTCGTCCAGAAATAGATTCACCGCTTCATAACACCACCACTCAAGATCATGGTTTAGCAGCCGCTCTTGATAATAAGTTAATTGAACTTGCAAAGCCTGCCTTAGAAAAGGGCGAAGCTGTCACCATTGATGTTCCAGTTCGAAATGTAAATCGAACAGTTGGCACAATGCTCGGCGCCGAAATCACTCGTAAATACAAAGGTGAAGGTTTGCCAGATGACACAATCAATGTAACTCTTCACGGATCTGCAGGCCAATCTCTGGGTGCATTTATTCCTAAAGGCCTAACGATTCGTCTTTATGGCGATAGCAATGACTATGTTGGAAAAGGTATTTCAGGTGGTCGTGTAATTGTCCGCCCTGATGAGAAAGCCAAATTTAAGTCTGAAGAGAACGTAATTGCCGGAAACGTAATTGGATACGGTGCAACAAGCGGAGAGATTTTTGTTCGCGGAATTGTCGGTGAACGTTTCTGTGTACGTAACTCAGGTGCAATTGCAGTAACTGAAGGCGTCGGAGACCACGCACTGGAATATATGACTGGTGGTCGTGTAGTAATTCTTGGACGCACAGGACGTAACTTGGCAGCAGGTATGTCAGGTGGCGTTGCATATGTTCTAGATCTAAAACCAGAACTAGTAAATACCGAATTAGTTGACTTACTTCCAGTTGACGCTGAACGTGAAATTGAATTGAAATCAATTCTCTCTAAGTTTGCAGCAGAGACTGGTTCAGAAGTTGCTTCAGGATTACTAAAGCATTGGGATTTATCAAGATTCACTTTGGTGCTACCTCGTGATTATGCAAAGGTATTAGCTGCAATTGCTGAGGCCAATGCAAAGGGCCTCGATGTAGATAAATATGTAATGGAGGCGATCGCAAATGGGTAATCCAAAAGGTTTCATGACTGAAAAGCGCGAAACTCCAAAGCGCCGCCCAGTTGATGTTCGTATCCTTGACTGGAAAGAAGTTTACGAACCTCAGTCAATTGAACATTTACGCAATCAAGCTTCAAGATGCATGGATTGCGGAATTCCTTTCTGTCACTCAGGTTGTCCTCTCGGCAACTTGATTCCTGAATGGAACGATTTGGTTTATCGTGGAGATTTCACAAGCGCTATTGATCGACTACATGCGACAAATAATTTCCCTGAATTTACTGGTCGCCTCTGCCCAGCACCTTGCGAAACCGCATGCGTTGTTGGAATTAATCTTGATGCAGTAACAATCAAGCAAGTGGAACTTCGCACCATCGAAGAGGCATTCGGTAGCGATTCTGTTGCTCCGTTAATCCCGTCTCGCTTAAGCGGCAAAACTGTTGCGGTAATTGGTTCTGGTCCATCCGGACTTGCAGCTGCACAACAATTAACTCGCGCCGGTCACACGGTTGCAGTTTATGAACGTGCCGACAAGATTGGCGGATTGCTTCGTTACGGAATTCCAGAATTCAAAATGGAGAAATACGTAATTGATCGACGTTTACAGCAAATGGAAAAGGAAGGCACCCGATTCCGTGCTGGAGTAAATGTTGGCGAAGAAATTACTGGTGAAGATTTGCGTCGTAAATATGATGCAATCGTCTTAGCGGTTGGCGCAACACAATGGAGAGATTTAAATATTCCTGGCCGTGAGTTAAAAGGCGTTTATCAAGCAATGGAATATTTGCCATGGGGCAATAAGCAAGGTCTTGGCGAAGTTACCGAACCTCCAATTAACGTTCAAGGTAAGCATGTTGTAGTTATCGGTGGCGGCGATACTGGTGCAGATTGTTTAGGTACTGCAATTCGTCAGAAAGCTGCTTCTGTTACCCAATTAGAAATCATGCCGCGTCCGACAGATGAAAGACCTTCATCTCAACCATGGCCGACCTATCCAATGATTTATCGCGTATCAAGTGCGCATGAAGAATTGGATAACCGCGTCTTCTCTGTAAATACTCAAGAATTTGTTGGCGATGGAAATGGAAATCTAAAAGCTCTTCGAATTGCTGAAGTTAAATTCGAAAATGGAAAGTTCGAGCCAGTGCCTGGTACCGATCGTGATATTCCAGCTGACTTTGTATTCATGGCAATGGGCTTTACTGGACCTGAGAAGTCACCACTGCTTTCACAACTAGAAGTTGAACTAGATGAACGTGGAAATATCAAACGTGATGGAAATTTCCAGACAAACCAAGAGGGAATTTTCGTAACTGGAGATGCCGGACGAGGACAGTCATTGATCGTATGGGCGATTGCCGAAGGCAGAAGCGCAGCTGCTGCAGTAGATCAATATCTGAGTGGAACTACACAACTTCCAGCGCCGATTGAACCTACTGCAAGACCATTAACTGTCTAAGATTTACTGATTGAATTAATTAGGGAGAGATATGCGCCGCGCGAAAATTGTTTGCACAATGGGCCCAGCTGTTGAAGCGCCAGAACGTGTAAAGCTTTTAATTGAGGCTGGCATGAATATGGCTCGCTTGAACCTTTCTCACGGCAGCTACGAAGAACATCAAAATCGTTTAGATCGAGTTCGCGAGGCATCTGCAGCAGCAAAAGTTCCAGTTGCGATTCTGGTAGATCTACAAGGTCCAAAGATTCGCTTAGGCAAATTTTCTGATGGCCCACATGATTTAGCACGAGGCGATATTTTTACTATCACGACTGATGACATCATCGGTACAAAAGAGCGCGTAAGCACTACTTTTAAGAATTTACCTGGAGATTGCAAACCAGGAGATCGATTATTAATTGACGATGGAAAAGTAACTGTAGAAGTTGTTGATGTAAAAGGAAATGATGTTGTAACAAAGTGCATCGAACCAGGTGCGGTATCAAACAATAAAGGTATCAATCTTCCAGGTGTAGCGGTTTCTGTTCCGGCGCTATCTGAAAAAGATAAAGAAGATCTACGTTGGGGACTTAAAGCTGGAGCAGATTTCATCGCGCTCTCATTCGTTCGCGATGCAAAGGATATTAAAGATGTTCATGCAATTATGGACGAAGTCGGTATTCGACTTCCGGTAATTGCAAAGATTGAAAAGCCACAAGCTGTAGCAAACTTAGAAGAAATTGTTGAAGCTTTCGATGGCATCATGGTGGCCCGAGGTGACCTTGGTGTTGAATTACCAATCGAAGAAGTTCCATTGGTTCAAAAGCGTTGCGTTGCCTTAGCTCGTGCCGCAGCAAAGCCTGTAATTGTTGCAACTCAAATGTTGGATTCAATGATTACAAATAGCTCTCCAACTCGCGCTGAAGCAACCGACTGCGCAAACGCGGTTTTAGATGGCGCAGATGCGCTGATGCTTTCAGGGGAAACTTCTGTTGGTGATTTTGCAATTGAAGCTGTGCAAACAATGGCTCGAATCATTACTTACACAGAGGCAAATGCGCTTGATCGAATTGCTCCGTTAGATGCAAAGCCAACTACAAAAGGTGGCGCTATCACAAAGGCAGCAACTGAAATTGGAACAACACTAAATGCGAAATACTTGGTTGCATTTACTGAATCGGGCGAATCAGCTCGACGCATGGCGATGTTCCGCAATTCAATTCCAATTCTTGCGCTAACTCCAGTACAAGGCACCTATAACCGCTTAGCTTTAAGTTGGGGAGTAGAGCCTGGAATTATGCCGACCGTTTCGCATACCGATGAGATGGTTAAGCAGGTAGATCAATATTTAATTGAAAAGCGTGAGGCACAGGTCGGGGACACCGTGGTTATCGTTGCGGGTGCGCCTCCAGGAATTCCTGGTTCGACCAACGCAGTTCGTGTTCACTTAATCGGTGATGCTGCAGGTGGCAAAGCCGCTGCGTATCGCTAATCACTCATCCAAGTCTTTAATTTCTGTAATTTCAGATACTTATCTATATAGCCTAAACTGCTCATGTCAGTTTGCCTCGGTACTCCAACGGTAGAGAGGGCAGTCTCAAACACTGCATAGTGTCGG
>CAZUOG010000094.1:0-3924 GCA_964622225.1 uncultured Actinomycetes bacterium
AAAAAAGCCCCAAATCCTTTTGGATTTGAGGCCTATTGGCTTTTGTTATGGATTAACCATTAACACCAGGGGCCTCAATACCAAAATGTGCATAGGCACGCTTGGCAGACCAAGTTGTTGTTGGGTAATTATTTGTAAATGAAGGCGCGACAGATGAAGCAATTGTCATGATGTTTACTGACATTACTTTGCCTTTCATTTCTGCCAATAGGTTTCTGGGTGCCTATTGGTGAAGATAAAGGGTAAAGCATTGGTTGCATAAGGCGCAACCTAATTAATTGGATTCAATTCCTAATTGAGAATTGAGCGTAAAAATGGACTTGGCGCCCCGCCGTGACTTAGGTGTAAATGCTCGCGGGCACGGGTGATTCCAACGTAAAACAAGCGAAGCTCTTCATCTTCAGGTGCATCTGGATAAGGCAAATATCCTTCGCCAATTCCAATCAAAAAGACTCGATCCCATTCCAAACCTTTTGCTGCGTGCAAAGTAGCAAGTGTGGTCACGGGCATTTGAGGAGGATTATTTTGTTGTGCGCGATCTTCTATCTCTTGCAAGAAATTTCGAAGAGTCTTAGGTTGAAAACGATCATCACCATCTAGTTCGCGAGCTAAATGCACCAGCGCACCGATTCCGTCCATCGCATCTCCAGTTAAATATGGCTGAGCCAAGCCACGAAGTTCATCGACCCAACTGATATCTTGGTTTGGAATTACAGAAGCCTGGCGAATATCTCGAATGAATTCGCGAATCTCTGCTCGATCAAAGAAGCGATCATTGGTTCTGATTTGATATGGCAAACCCGCTTCTTTAAATGATTTCTGAATTGTTTGAAGCTGCGCATTTGTACGGGCAAGTACCGCGATATTCTCTGGGGCCTCACCGCTGCCTATTAATTCAGTAATTTGATTGGTCACGCCAACTGCCTCTTGTCCGTCAGTTTTGTATTCGGTTAATACTGGATGATTACCGTGGTCATTTACTGGCGATAATTCATGTCCCATGCGATTACTTCTAAGCAACGCATTAGCAGTAAAAAGAATTTCTGGTGTTGAACGATAACCAGTCGATAATCTAATGACTTCTGCTTCTGAGAATCGATTTGTAAAACCTAAGAGGTAATTCGGAGTAGCACCAGCAAATGTATAAATAGTTTGTGCTGGATCGCCTACAACGCAAATATCATTTCGCTTACCCAACCACGCATCAATTAATCTCTGTTGCAATGGCGAAATATCTTGATACTCATCAACTGTGAAATATCTATATTGATCATGAATACGTTCGCGTACTTGAACTTCATTTTCAATCATGGCAGTAGTTAAAAGTAACAAATCTTCAAAATCTAAAGTGCGCTCTTGTTTCTTAAGAGTTTCGTAAGCTTCATATACTTTTGCAATCTCATCTATGCCAATACGACTGCGGACTTTGCGTTGAGTAGCCAACATATCTTCGGGTGCAATTTGATTTACCTTTGCCCACTCAATTTCAGTAGCAATATCTCTCAACGCTTCACGATTATTTGCCGGCAATTTGATGCCAGCACGCTCAACTGCCGCGCCAATAAATGGGGTTTTTGAGGTTAAAAGTTCTGGGCTTTGACCACCAAATACCGTCGACCAAAAATAAAGTAATTGCTTAAGCGCGGCGGAGTGAATGGTTCTTGCATTCACACCTGGGTATCCGAGCATTCTTAAACGAGAACGCATCTCTCCGGCTGCACGCGCAGTAAAAGTAATAGCCAAGACTCGTTGCGGATCCATCACGCCGATAGCTGAGGCATATGCAATTCGATGGGTAATTGCGCGAGTTTTTCCAGTTCCTGCACCAGCAATCACGCAGACTGGACCACGAGTAGCTAAAGCAACTTTCTTTTGTTCATCATCTAGCGCTGCAAGAATTTCTTCTGCACTAGCCATTGAGCCATGCCTCAATCATTTTTCCAGACACTGTCGTCTTGGGTGGAATATTTAATGATCCATCTTTTATGGCATCTAGTAATTCTGTTTTTGAGAACCATTTCAGATCAACAATTTCTACACCGTCAGGTTTTGCACTCTCTGGCGCATCAGTAAATGCTTCAAATGCCAACATTATTGAATTTGGAAATGGCCAAGGTTGAGACTTTAAATATTTAACTTCGGTTACTTCTAAATTACTCTCTTCAAATACTTCGCGAATCACGGTCTGTTCAAGTGTTTCACCTGGTTCGACAAACCCTGCGAAATTTGAAAAACGATTTTCTGGCCAAACTGCTTGACGACCTAAACATAAACGACCATTGCGATCTTGCACTGCAACAATAATTGCAGGATCAGTTCTAGGAAAATGGTGAGTTCCATCTGCAACACATTCTCTTACCCAGCCATTTTCAATCACGGTTGTCTTGTTTCCGCATCTTGGACAGTGAGAATGTGTTTCATGCCAATTAATTAACGCTAAAGCAGTGACTGTTACTTCCAAAAGTTGAGAATCAACGTTAGAAACTATTTCACGAAGTGAGCTTCCCGAACCTTCAACAATCTCGATATTAACTGCAAAATAATGTTGTCCATTTACTTCGCCTATATAGAACTTCTCAACCGAAGCATCGAGATTCTCTGGTGAAAGTAACTTGATCGCACCTTCCTCAACCAGAATCTGGCTGCGCCAAATCTGAAGCACTTTCGAGCCAGCCCAATGTGCGGCTGATTTTTCTCTTCCGGCGCGATTCATAAGAAGGGCAGGTTAATGCTTTTCGAGTAACTCCACTAACTCTGCTTCTGTGAGTAAATCGCTGCGGCGATCGTCCAACCCGGTTGGTACATAGTGGAAACAGGCACTTACCTGGCTGACGTCCACCCCAGCAATTTTTGCCCATGCCAATCTATACATCGCTAACTGAATTGCAGCCGACTCTCCTAGTTTCTTGGAGCCAGTTTTCCAGTCAACAACTTCGAATCCGGTTTCGGTTTTATAAACGGCATCAATTCGCCCGCGAATTAATACTCCTGCCAAGACTGTTTCAAATGGCACTTCTAGCTCCACTGGAGTTTTAGTGGCCCAGTGACTACTCAACCATTTGTTCTTTAACTCTTCTAGCTTTCCATCCTCTTCGATTGGATCAAAATAATCCAAATCATCATCGTCAAATAAAGTTTCAGCTTTCAAGTAAGTCTCTACCCAATTATGGAAATCAGTTCCACGACGAGCATATTGATCTTGCAAGAATGGCATTGGTCTGCGAATTGCATTTGCCAGAGCTTCCGGATCATCCCTTAGCGCAATTAAAGTAGACACAGAAAGTCTTGGTGGTAAGAAAATCTCGTTGCCGAGTCTGCGATCTTCAATTTGTTTTATAAGCAGCCCAGCATCTTCATCAAAAACTTTTGGCGAAACTTTTTCATAAATCTCTGCCGCGGCTGCGAGTTTTTCTAAACGAGAATTAGGAACTGGCCAGCTTTCTGAAATTTCTCTTTCCAAAAGCGGATTGCTAGCAGGAATTTCATTGCTACTTAGTTCGCTATCTACACCCAAAAATTCGCAAATTAATTTAAAGACATCGCTTGGTTGATCCATATTTGTTCGAGAATCCCAATATGACATAGTCATGTGTAATGAGTGTTTTGCTCTGGTCACGGCGACATAAGCCAAACGCCACTCTTCTTCTAATCTGAATGCGGCGCAATTGTCTTTAAATTCTTTAAACTCATTTGCAGCGCTCTTTGCGTCTTTAAGTTGAGAGAGATCTAAATCAGGGAACTCCCCGCCATCACCACGCAGCGCAAATGGGATCTCAGACTCATTGTGGAGCCAAGAAATAGTGCTCTGCGGATAGGCCTTAGGGAATTGTTTTTCAACGATTCCAGGGATTGCTACGTGATCCCATTCGGCGCCTTTGGACATATGAATTGTAAGTAATTGAATGACATCAGAATGTACTTCCG
>CAZUOG010000095.1:0-3897 GCA_964622225.1 uncultured Actinomycetes bacterium
GCCATAGTGGACCACTTAGGGTCACATGATCATGTTCGATAAATAATGCGCGTTTCACGTCCGCAATAGTAAATCAACCTCGATAGGAAACCTATCGAGGTTGATTTTATTCCGAACCAATGGAGAGCAGAGGTTGGAAATTAAGGAAGGTTTACTCGGCCACCTTTCATCTTCCAAATAAAGTACTTTTCAAATGCCAATTTTGCTAAATGGTTTTGCGGCCCAGGAATAAGTACTCCCGCTTTGCGAGGTGGCAACATCTTGTCAGCCAGGATTAAAACGCCATTATTTCCCGCATCCATAATGCAAACTGCCGGAATATCGCCAAAAGCTTTCTCGTGATCAGGATTCTCACCCTTAATCTGTGCGGCAATGTTCTTGGCGGCAGTATGTGCCATCTGCTCAGTTGGGAAGCCAGTCTTTGGAATGCCAACAGGCGTTGGTGTAGTCCAAGGAGCTTTTACGGCTGCAGCTAATCCGACTGCATAGATGTGATCCCATTTATTTGATTGATATGTAGGTCTAACCTCTACAAAAGCTTGGGCATTAGTTAACCCAGGAGTTTTTAGCAGAAAATCCTGTCCAACAAAAGGTGGAATTGTCATATTGAATTTGAAATCGTATTTCTTGCCATCCTTGGCAACAATTCGACCATCATCAACATAATCCATTTCAACATTAGTTGCATAATTAATTTTTTCTTTCTTAAGAAACATCTTCAATAAAGGCTCTCCACCTTTCAGTCCCCCAATTCCAAAGTGGCCAAGGAATGGTTCTGATGTCACATAAGTCATTTTTACATCTTTTTTAAGCCCAGCTTTTTTCAATTGGTAACTAGTATTGAAAAGAAATTCGTAAGCTGCACCAAAACAACTTGCAGATTGCGTTGCAGCAATTACCACATCACCAGGATTTTCAAGGAATTTCTTCCACTCTTCACCCGTTGCAATTGCATCCTGAAGAGTGGTTATGGTTGAAGAATTTTCCTTTAAGCCTTGAACGTGCTCTGGTTTGTTTCTAGTTCCAGTTGCGATAACCAAATAATCGAACGGAAGAGTTGTTCCGTTTGCCAAATCGACGGTATTAGATTCTGGATGTATTTCGGTTGCAGCGCTTTGGATGAAGTCGACTCCGCCATTTTCAAATGTTGGGCCTACTTTGAAAGAAACATCTTTTGTATCTCGGCTACCAAAAGGCAACCAAATCAATGAAGGGTTAAATAGGAAATAGTCTCGATCGCTTACAACCTTGACGTCGACCTCATTTCCAAGATCTTTTTTTAATGTAAGGGCTGCGGTAAGTCCGCCGAAATTAGCCCCTAGAACTACTACTTTCTTTGCCATTTTGCTCTCCAATTTTGTAAGACAGCTCATCATTGAGCTAGTTGCAAGATACCCCTAGGGGTATGCTAGGCTCAAGCCAGAAAGCAGGGGGTAGCACTTATGGCCAAGACTTCTACATCACATGTATTAAGTGATCAGGAACAAATTGATGCAATTGCAAAGCGAATCAAGCGCGCTCAAGGGCAATTGGGGGCAATCGCCAGAATGCTCGAAGATGGACGCGCCTGCGATGAGATAGTGATTCAAATGTCTGCTGTAAGCAAAGCAGTACATACCGCTGCCTTTACTTTAATTAGTTCAAGTCTTCAGGAGTGCATGTTAGATAACAAGCGTAACTCTGAAGAAACTATGAAGAAGTTGCAGAAACTATTTTTAACTTTGGCTTAAAGCAAAAATTAATAACAAGTATTTAGAAAAAGATAAGAAGAGAGAAAGAGAAAACTATGTGCAGTGCAGTTCGTTGCGATTCATGTGGCAAGGCCACTTGGTCAGGTTGCGGTCAACATATTGAAGAAGCGTTAGCGCCATTTTCAGAAGATCAGCGTTGTAAGTGTGGCAACTAGCATGAAGAAAGTTTTTGCATTTGTGATCGCTCCCTTGCTTGTAGTCCTTACGGCTTGTGGTGGTTCAACTGTCAAAATCAATAATTTAAATGCAGATGGATTTGCCTCAAATATTAAGAATCCAGGTGTGGTTGTAGTTGATGTTCGCACCGCCGGTGAATATGCAGCTGGGCATATCGAGAATTCGATAAATATTGACGTGGAATCGAATGATTTTGATAGCAAGATTGCGAATTTGGATAAAACCGTTGAATACGCGGTTTATTGCCATAGTGGCCGACGCTCAGGAATTGCGGCAGGAAAAATGGCAGAAGCTGGATTTGAAAAAATTTCAAATCTTGAAGGCGGGATTATTGCCTGGCAAAATTCCAATTACCCACTAGTGACTAATTAATGCGCGTTGTAATTATTGGCGGAGTTGCGGGCGGTATGTCTGCAGCAACTCGACTTCGTAGATTAGATGAATCAGCCGAAATCATCGTTTTAGAACGATCTGGCCATGTTTCGTATGCAAATTGTGGGCTTCCATATTATGTAGGTGGCGTTATAGCCGAAGAAGATAAGTTGTATTTGCAGACTCCCGAATCTCTGCATAAGCGCTTTCGACTAGATGTTCGAGTTCATCACGAAGTAACCGAAATCGAATCCAAAAAGAAAGTTGTTATAGCCCGCGATTTGATAAGCGGAAGTGAAGCAGAAATTAGTTACGACAAATTAATTCTCAGCCCTGGAGCGTCTCCAGTGGTGCCACCAATTCCTGGAATTGAACGAGCATTGACACTTAGAACTGTTGAAGATGTATTACGTATTTATGATGCAGTCGAAACCAAACCAAAAAGTGCAGTGGTTATCGGTGGTGGATTTATTGGTGTCGAGATGGCTGAAAATTTGGTTCATAAAGGAATCAAAACATCTTTGATTGAAGCGCTTCCTCAAGTATTGGGTCCTTTAGATCCTGAGATGGCAGAGCTAGTGCACAAAGAGATGCGAAAGCATGGCGTAGATTTACATTTAGCTAATTCAGTTAAAGAAATTACTGACACTCATGTGATTTTGGCTGATGGTAAGAAAGTTGAAGCGGAAGTAGTAATAGCTGCAATTGGTGTTAAACCAGATACACATTTAGCCAAAATTGCTGGAGTTGAAATAGGCAATAAAAGCGGAATTGCAGTAAATCAATTTAATCAAACTAGCAATTCAGATATTTATGCAATTGGAGATGCGGCGGAAAAAAGTGATGAATTAAGCGGTGAAAGTACGCTAATTCCTTTGGCTAACTTAGCAAATCGTCATGGGCGAATAACTTCTGACCATATTGCCGGTAAGAAAGTTCGCGAAGTTGCATCTATTGGTACCGCGATAGTTAAAGTGTTTGATTTAGCAGTAGCCACAACCGGTTGGTCAGCAAAGCGATTAACAGCGGCAGGACGTGCATATAAAGAGATTCACACTCATCCAAACTCACATGCCACTTACTACCCAGGCGCAATTCAATTTTCAATGAAATTAATTTTCGATCCAAATACAGGTGAAATTCTGGGAGCACAAGGCGTTGGTCGTGATGGAGTTGATAAGCGAATCGATGTGATTGCAACAGCTATGCGCGGTGGTATTACCGCTCCTGAGCTGGCCGATTTGGAATTGGCTTACGCGCCACCTTTCGGTTCTGCTAAAGATGCAGTAAACATGTTGGGTTATGTTGCGGAAAACGTGTTGAGTGGAATAACTGAAATCGCGCAATGGAGTGAATTGGATAATTACAAAACCGAGGGCTATTCATTTGTAGACGTACGTACCGCAAGTGAGTATGCAAATGGAACAATTCCTGGTTCCATAAATATCCCGGTAGATGAACTTCGCGAAAGACATTCAGAAATTGGAAATAAAAAGGTAATCGTTAATTGCCAAGTAGGCCAACGTGGCCATGTGGCAACAATGTTGCTGCGATCACTTGGATACGAGGCAAAGAACTTAGATGGCGGATATTTAAC
>CAZUOG010000096.1:0-3862 GCA_964622225.1 uncultured Actinomycetes bacterium
TTCCGGATCTTCTAAAGCAGCGGTGCCGAGATTAACGCGCTTGCACCCGGTAGCTAATGCGCGTCGCAATGTTTCATCATCGCGGATTCCACCGGAAAGTTCGACTGCAATATCTAGATTCCCAATTACCTCCGCCAATAAATCTGCGTTGCTGCCAATTCCGAAAGCCGCATCTAAATCAACTAAGTGAATCCATTCAGCACCTGCACGTTGAAAATCTAAAGCAGCTTCAAGTGGTGCACCATAATTTGATTCGCTGCCAAGTTCACCTTGCACCAATCGAACTGCTTGGCCACCTTTTACATCGACTGCTGGCAATAACTCTAGTTTCATAAATTCTCCACCCAATTGTTAATCAACTTTAATCCTGCCGCACCGCTCTTCTCTGGATGAAATTGTGTTGCAGTGATGGAACCAACTTCAATTGCCGAAGTAAATTCGCCAAAATAATCTGTTGTCGCACCGACTTCGACTTTTGAATCATAAACTGCATATGAGTGCACAAAATAGAATGCCTCTTTTTCGATTCCTTTAAAAAGCTTAGAATTTCCATGCACTTCAACGGTATTCCAACCCATGTGAGGCAGAACTGGCGCAGACATCTTTTCTACAGTTCCCTTTAGCGCGCCGATTCCATCAAATGATCCGTGTTCTACTCCGCGCTCAAACATAATTTGCATACCTACACAAATACCGATGGTTGGCTTACCCGCAGCGAATCGCGACTTAACAATTTGATCACCATTAACTTTTCTTAATCCATCCAAACACGCGCCAAATGCGCCGACACCAGGAACTACTAGCGCATCTGCTTTTTCAGCTTGCTCAGCATCTGATGTAATAAAGACTTTACGACCAGTTGTTTCAAATGCGCGAAGCGCAGATCTTAGATTTCCTGACCCGTAGTCAAGAATTGCGATCAAAGTGTTCCCTTTGTCGAAGGAATTCCCGCAACTCCATCTAATTTAATTGCATCGCGCAATGCACGCGCAACTGCTTTAAATTGTGATTCAAAGACGTGGTGCGCATTGCGTCCTTCAAGAACGCGAATATGAATTGCAATTCGCGCCTCAGCAACAATCGATTCCCAGATGTGTTTGCCAAGAGTTGTATCAAAGGTTCCAATTAATTCGACAATCTCTGGTTGGCGATAAACCAAATATGGACGGCCAGATAAATCAATTGCAACTTGAGTTAAAGATTCATCGATTGGAACCAGTGCGTCACCAAAACGGCGAATACCAGCTTTATCGCCAAGTGCCTCACGAAGTGCTTGGCCGAAAGCCAAAGAGGTATCTTCGACTGTATGGTGCGAATCAACTTCGACATCGCCTTTTGTCTTAATTGTTAAATCAATACCTGAGTGCTTACCCAACTGGCTCATCATGTGATCAAAGAATGGCACGCCTGTTTCAACAGAAACGTTTCCGGTTCCGTCTAGATTGATTTCTACTAGAACCGAAGATTCTTTAGTTGTGCGTTCGACTCGAGAGGTTCTCATAGCGCACCTTTCAGGGCAGTTAGAAATGCTTTATTCTCGGCTTCATTGCCAATGGTCACTCTTAAATAACCCGCTAATCCTACATCGCGAATTAGCACTCCCTCAGCTAATAATTTCTGCCAAAGTTCATTTGAGCTCTGCTTAAATCCAGTAAAGAGAATGAAGTTGGCATCTGATGGGATAACCGTGAGGCCCAATTCTTTAAGTGCAGCTGACAGTAAATCTCGATCTGAGGATAGTTTTGCAACTTCCGCCAAAAGCTCATCTTGGAAATCTAACGCTACTTCTGCCGCTGCTTGTGTGATTGCAGATAAGTGGTACGGAAGACGCACTAATTGAATCGCATCAATCACTGCTTTATTTGCAGCCATATATCCAAGTCTTACTCCGGCAAAGGCAAAAGCTTTAGACATAGTGCGACTGACAAGTACATTTGGATACTTTGAAATCAAAGTAATCGCAGATTTCTGTGATGAGAATTCTGCATATGCTTCATCAACAACCAGCAATCCATTTACGCTTGCTGCAGCTTTCGCAAGTTCTTCGATTTCAGAAATTGCGACCGCTGCACCAGTTGGGTTATTTGGTGTTGTAATAAATGTCAGCGCAGGTTTTACTTCGGCTATTTGTTTGAGCGCACCTGCTAAATCTAAAGAGAAATCAGTTTTACGTGCACCATCGACCCATTCAACATTTGCAACTTTACCGATTAGTGGGTGCATCGAATACGAAGGAACGAAACCCAATGCTTTAGCGCTGCCGAAGGCTAGGAAGATTGATTGCAGAATTTCGTTGCTGCCATTTGCGGCCCAAATATTCTCAACTTCCAAATAAACTTTGGTTTGTTTTTTTAAATAATCCGCTAATCCTCTTCGCAAATTAACAGCTTCGCGATCTGGATAGCGATTTAATTTCGCTGCAACCTCTCCAATTCGCTTTGCAATCGCTGCTGCCAGCTCTTTGGAAGGTCCATAAGGATTTTCATTTGTATTTAGTCGCGCGCTAGCCGGCACTTGCGGTGCGCCGTATGGCGTGAGCGGTCGTAATTGTTCGCGAAGCGGCAACCAACTTGGCCAATTATTCATTACTGCTCCACTTCATAGCGAGCTGTAATTGCTTCACCGTGTGCCGGTAAATCTTCGGAATTTGCGAGAGTAACCACAGCGCTGGCAATTCCATCGAATGCTTCTTTGCTGTACTCAACTAAATGAATACCACGCAAGAAAGATTGCACTGAAAGACCTGAAGAATGACAAGCGCAACCACCAGTTGGAAGCACGTGATTTGATCCAGCAGCGTAATCGCCCAATGAAACTGGTGCGTATCTTCCAATAAATACCGCACCTGCATTTCGAATTTGAGCTGCATCAAGTTTTGCATTTCGTGTCTGTATTTCAAGGTGTTCAGCCGCATAAGAATTTACTATATGTAAACCTTGCTGAACATTATCTACAAGAACAATTGCAGATTGCTGACTTGATAGTGCCGTTGCAATGCGCTCTGAATGTTTGGTTTTTGGAACACGCTTTATTAATTCAGCTTCGACCGCATCTGCCAACTCTTTGGAATCAGTAACTAAAACAGAAGCTGCAATCACATCGTGCTCGGCTTGGCTAATTAAATCTGTTGCTACATCTCCGGGAATTGCGCTGCTATCTGCGAGTACTGCGATTTCGGTAGGTCCTGCTTCGGAGTCAATTCCGATTACACCTCTCAAAGCGCGCTTAGCTGCGGCCACATAAATATTTCCAGGTCCTGTGACCATGTCAGTTTTTTCGCAAACGTCTTTCATGCCATAGGCAAAAAGTGCCACAGCCTGCGCGCCGCCAATTGCATAAACTTCATCAATTCCTAGTAATTCGCATGTCGCAAGAATTGTGGAATTTGGCCAACCATCATTATCAACTTGCGGCGGCGATGCGACTGCAATTGATGGAACTTGCGCAATCTGCGCCGGAATTACATTCATCAAAACACTGGATGGGTAAACCGCTCTTCCGCCAGGGACGTAGAGACCAACTCGATCAACTGGAATCCATTTTTCTGTAACTGTTGCGCCTGGCTCAACTTCAGAAATTTTAGTTTCTCGAATCTGATCCTGGTGAACTTTGCGAATTCGCTGTGCCGCAATCTCTAAAGCTTCACGAATTTTCGGATCTAGATTGGCCAGCGCTTTTGATAATTCACTTTTCGGTACGCGAATAGATTTAGGTGCAACCCCATCAAATTTCGCGCCAAATGCAATTAAGTCCGTCTCAGTGCCGGTTCGAACGCCTTCCAATATTGGTTCGATTGCAGACATCGCTGCCACTACATCTAATTTCGCACGTGGAATCTGCAGATTTACCTCTGCTTTGGTGA
>CAZUOG010000097.1:0-3827 GCA_964622225.1 uncultured Actinomycetes bacterium
GGGAAGTTATTCAGGATGATGCCGGAAATATAACTGTCAAATTTGGAATTGGCGCGATGTTGATTGGCACCATTTTGATAGCCATGGTCGCGCTCACAGTTGGTGTGCCACTTTCAATTTTAACTGCGCTCTTCCTAACTTTTTATGCACCAGATCGAATCAAGAAATTCCTAGTTGCAGTAGTGGATTTGATGGCAGCATTCCCCTCAATTCTTTATGGCCTTTGGGGTTACTTTGTATTGATGCCAATGGCTATTTATTGGGCAAAGTTATTACATAAGTACTTAGGCTGGATTCCCATATTTAACGTCCAAGAGGCTTTCTATGAACGTTCGCCGTTTATCGCTGGATTAGTTTTGGCAATCATGATTATCCCAATTGTAACTTCGGTAGCTCGTGAAATTTTTTCACAGACACCACTAGATCGAATTCAAGCAGCGTATGCATTAGGTGCAACCAGATGGTCCATGATCAAATCTGTAGCGCTACCATTTGGATCGAGTGGAATTGTTGGTGGCGCGATGTTAGGACTAGGTCGTGCATTCGGTGAAACAGTCGCCGTCTTCACTGTTTTAAATATCGTCTTCAAAGCAAATTTCCAAATTCTTTTTGGCATGGGTGGCAATATCGCTTCAATGATTGTTTTAAAGTGGGGAGAGGCTTCGCCTATCGAAACTAAAGCGCTTTTAGCCTCTGGTTTTGTGTTATTCGTATTAACTCTAGCCGTCAATTTCTTGGCCGATTTCATTGTCAAGCGCACTTTGAAGTCAGGTAAATAAGTATGAGTATTGAGGTCAAACCACAGAAGCCTTGGCAACTTTCGCCAAGAGAGTTGGTTTATCCAGCGGTATTGATCGCGCTCTCTGCATTAGCCACATTAGTTACGGTTGCGATATCTCCAATGAATGGCAAATTGGCGTATGCATTTCTATTCTTTGTATTCACAACTACGTCGATGTTTTTTTATAAGTATCGAATTAGAGGTAAGCAGGCGGCGATAGATTCATTAGCAAGTTCAGTTGCGTTAACTGGCGCGTTAATTGTTTTCGCACCAGTATTGAGTATTTTGGTAACCACGATTATTAAAGGCGCGCCGGGGTTACATTGGTCTTTATTTACCGACACTATGTTTGCCGCTTCATATATGGACCCAATTGCAAATGGTGGATTGCTTCATGCAATAGTAGGAACGCTCTACTTAATTTTGCTTTCCATAATCATCAGCGTTCCAATGGGAATTTTGACTGCGCTATATCTAACAGAGATAAAAGGCCCAGGTGCGAAATTTATTCAATTTACGGTGCAAGCGATGTCAGGTGTGCCATCGGTGGTCGCAGGTTTATTTATCTTTGCAGCGGTAATTCTGACTACGCCACTTAAAGCATCAGGCATAGATGGCGCGTTTGCGCTGGCGATCTTGATGGTGCCAACCGTAACCAGAACTGCGCAAGAAGTTTTGTTGTTAGTTCCTAATGATCTGCGCGAAGCTGGGCTCGCGATGGGTGCAACTCAGTGGCGCACGGTGGCTTCAATTGTGGTGCCAGCAGCTAGAAATGGCTTATTAACCGCAACTATTTTGGGTGTGGCACGTATTGCCGGTGAAACCGCGCCACTAATTTTCACCATTGGCGGTTCAGATAAATTGAATTTAAATCCATTTAAGGATTACCAAGGAGCGCTGCCTTTTTATGTGTGGAAAGGCCTTTTGCTCGGTACACCTGAATCAATCCAAAGAGCTTGGACCGGCATCTTGGTGCTGCTCATTTTAGTTTTAATTTTATTTACCCTAGCGAGAAGTTTTGGATCACGAAAGGTTGGAAAATGAGTTCAGATCTAGAAGCAAGAGGTGTCCATGCTTGGTTTACTAAACATCATGCACTTGCAGACGTATCGCTAACCTTCAATGCCGGCTCAGTCACTGCGTTAATTGGCCCATCTGGCTGCGGAAAATCCACCTTTATCCGCACTTTAAATCGCATGCATGAATTTATTCCTGGCGCAGCTATGGCTGGTGAAGTTTTACTAAATGGCAAAGATATTTATGAAAAAGGAACGGATGTAACCAAGATCCGCCTGCAAATTGGAATGGTCTTTCAAAAACCTAATCCATTTCCATCCATGACGATTGGCGAAAATGTGCTCTCTGGTTTGAAGTTGGCGCAATTAAAAGTTGAAAATAAAGAAGACTTGATGCAAGAGTGCTTAGTCCGTGCTGGTCTTTGGAAGGAAGTTAAAGATCGCTTAGATTCATATGCGGGTGGGCTATCTGGTGGTCAACAACAGCGTTTATGTATTGCGCGTTCTTTAGCAGTAAAACCAAAGGTACTTCTAATGGATGAGCCTTGTTCTGCGTTGGATCCAGGTTCAACACTTCGAATCGAAGACACCATTCGAGAGTTAGCTGCTGACATGACCATCGTGATCGTTACTCACAATATGCAGCAAGCAGCGCGTATCTCAGATTTCACTGCCTTCTTCTTATCCGATGGCGGTCCAGGCAATTTAATTGAAGTAGGCAAGACCGATGAAATCTTCTCCAAACCAGTAGATAAGCGCACGGAAGATTACGTCTCTGGCCGTTTTGGTTAACCAAATGTTCACTTTGATTTGTACCGCTGTTCAGCGTTAACTCGTCTCTAGTTATCCAAGTTTTATACGGTTTGGGCGTTCAATAGATGAACTACTAAATCGAGAGGTATAAATGAAGAAGTCCTTCAAGAAAGTTGCTGTAACAGTTACCGCACTTTCCATCATACTTACCCCAGCTGCAAATGCAGCAGTATTAAAAGCTTCTGGAGCTACTTCAGTTTCAGGTCTAATCGACAAGTGCAAGGCTGATTATCAGTCAGCAACTGGTCACTCATTTGATTATCCAGGCGGCGGATCTGGCGCTGGTAAAACCGCATTCACTAACGGAACTGTAGATTTCGCATTCTCAGATTCAGTTCATTCCCCATTAATCCCTAATGAAATTCATGTCCCAACCGTGCTTTGGCCAGTGGCGATTCTTACCAATCTTCCTGGTTCAAATAAGCCAGTAACACTTTCAACAGATACTGTTGCCGGTATCTTTGCGGGCACAATTAAGAATTGGAACGATCCAGCAATCGTTTCAGATAACAACCGCTCAATCAATACAATTATTTACAAGAAAGATGCAGCAGGAAAAGTTGCGAAAGATGCAAATGGTTCACCGATTGTGCTTCGTACATCGGTTGTAACGCAGCACCGCACCATGCCAAACTTGCCAATTACGGTGATCTATCGTTCAGATAACTCTGGTACTTCTAACAATCTAGCTCGCGCGCTAAATAAATTGGCTCCGACTGTTTGGACAAAGGCACCAGCAGATTCATTTGCCACAGCTTTCCCTGGCTCAATAACCGCTGATCCAGTGCGATTCCGTTCTGCTTCTGGTTCTGCCGGAGTTTCACTACTTGCTTCAAAGACCAAAGGTGCAATTACATATGCAGAACTTTCATTTGCCGCAACTTACAAGTTGGGTTTAACTTCAGTAATTAATAAAGCTGGAAATGCTATTTTGCCATCATCTGATTCTGCTGCTGCCGCGGGTGGCGTAGCTTCAATCGATGCAACTACTGGTGTGTTGACCTTTGATTACTTAACTTCAGATGCGGATGCGTATCCATTTACTGCAACTACTTACGCTTTAGTATCAACTAAGTATGGCGATGCAGCGAAAGCAAAAGCTGTAAAAGAAACATTGACTTATCATGCATTTACTTGCCCAGGCAAGAATCCAACACTTGGCTTTGCCGCAGTTACGCCTACTTCCAAGTTTGGTGCGATTGTTACAAGCCAGTTGT
>CAZUOG010000098.1:0-3733 GCA_964622225.1 uncultured Actinomycetes bacterium
CAAGTAGCACTTCCATTCGCTCGACATCTTTCAATAAATGTCTTACATATAATTCATTTATATCAGGAATGAAATGTAATTCGTGAGAAAAGTTAAAAGTTGAGAGTTTTTCTCGCTCTTCTCGTACGATTTCCAATGCTTCTGTCAATTTATTTGCCAGAGCGTAATCTCTAGATAAATATCCATCTGCAAAGAAATACCAAGGCCACTGTGAGAATTTTTCTGCAATCACTTTAATTTCATTAAATGCTTGGAGCGCTTCTCTATGTTTTGCTCCCGCTAACAGCGACCTAGCAACCACATACATGGAATCAATTGGGGCCATTAATCCTGTGTAATTATTCTGTTTGGCAATTTCTATATTTCTCTTCGCTACCGCACTCGCTTTCTTGAAATCACCTCTTGCCATCAAATGCATTGCTTCGACTGAACTGATTAAATAAAGTAAATTGGTGCTCTGTTCTTCTAGTTCATATTGAGCCATTTCTCTGTAAATTTGTGTCAGATTAGAGAACTCATCCATCAACATAGCTCGCTGTGCAGATAAGCGAAGAATGTCCAGAAATTCACCTTGTTCTAGATTCGGCAGTGATCTATGACTTTGCAGGAATGATTCTGCATGACTCTTTAATTCTGAAAATCGGCCATATGCAAAATTAATATGAGCCAGAGCAAGAGTTGTCGCTTCATTGACGTAAATTTCATCTGGTGTGCCTTTAAAGCGAAAACTTATTGTTGCCACTTTTGCTTCAGCCCCGACAAAATCGCATTCAACTAAATAAGCCATTAGGTCCAATACTTCAGCCGCTGAAGTACGATCTGGATTCTTATCCAAAATTTCCTGACCGTATTGACGTAAATCAGCGGCGCGCATTTGAAACGCCATCTCACGAAGCTTTACATGCTGAGGCATGGGCTAAGGGTGATACAAAATCTCACCCATTGCGAGCCGAAATAGGGTGATGATTCGCGGTGAATCTAACCTTTTATCTCTTCTAAACGGGCTAGCGACTCCACCCGCTCTACTTTGTGGTCGACAATCGGCGCAATGTAACTCAAGCCAGGTTCGTGAATTAATTCAGTTGGAACTTCAGCAAGCTCTGGAACGTGTTTTCTAATGTAATCACCTTCAGGATCGAATTTTCTTCCCTGTTCGGTTGGGTTAAATACTCGGTAATAGGGAGAAGCATCCGTGCCGCAACCTGCAGTCCATTGCCATCCATGTGAATTACTTGCCGGGTCGTAATCAACTAAGTGCTCCATGAAGAAATTTGCTCCATGTTGCCACTCAATATGTAAGTCTTTAACCAAAAATGATGCAACCACCATGCGTGTGCGGTTATGCATCCAGCCGGTATTTATTAGTTGGCGCATGGCAGCGTCAACAAATGGATAACCAGTCTTTCCTTCACACCAGGCTTTGAATTTCTCATCTGGTTCGTTGTAGCGCATATTGGCAAACTTTTCAGTGTAATACTCATCAATCGTGTGTGGATTGTGAAAAAGTACATCTGCATAAAATTCCCGCCAGGCAATTTCTTTGCGGAAAGTGTCATGTGCTTTAGTTGAATTTAAACCTTGTAAAAGTGTTCGTGGATGTACTTCGCCAAATTTCAAGTGAGCACTTAATTTACTTGTTCCATCGACTCCAGCCATATTGCGCTGTTCGTCATAACTTTCTAGCGCATTCTTTTTGAACCATTCAAATCTTGCAAGCGCTGCAGCTTCTCCTGCTTGAGGAATATTGAATTCAGTTTTCCATTCTGGAAATTGACGTTGATCTTTATTTGGCTTAAGTGCATTAAATTCTTTTGGTGCACCAACTGGTCCTCGCCAACCATGTGCCAACCAACCTTTATAGAAAGGTGTGTAAACACGATAATTAGTGTCATCGGGTTTTCGTACTCTTCCAGGCGAAACCGCATATGGACTTCCGGTCACAATTAAATTGATTCCGGCATCTAAAACTTTCTTATCTCTAGCCGCTCCATATGGTTCAAATTCCTGAGAGATATGCACTTCGCTGGGGTTGTAACTTTTTAAAACTTCGACTTGATCTCCAACAACTACATGAAGATTTCCCCCAAGGGAGGCATCTAATTCATGAAGTGAATTTGCTAAATAAGCCAAACGTTTTGATCCGGCTTGTTTAATCAATACAGGATCTAAAATAAAAAGAGGAACGATTTCATCTGAATTAGCAATTGCTGCAAGAAGCGCCGGATTATCGCCCAAACGTAAATCTCGTCTGAACCACATAATGTTTCGCTTCATGGTGTTAGTCTTTCATTATGCAGCCGATTTCGCATTTCCAAGTCCGTGGCGTGCCAGGCTTGGTCAATCGAGTTAACTTTGGGGGCCGATTAGTTGACTTTTGGGCGCCGCCAAAAGCTACCCACCTTCTAATTGCGCATGACGGCCAGAATGTTTTTGATCCTAGAACCTCTACCAAGAGATTCACATGGCGCATGGCTCAAAATGCAATAAAAGTTTTTGAAAAAGCTGGTTTAACTCCTCCGGTAATTATCGGAGTATTCCACTCCAGCAATAAGTCTGACCCATACGGAAGATTCAAAGATTTAACTCCTCAGAAACCTTTCTTAAACGGTGTTAAACCACTTATCGAAACCGAACTAACTGTTGATCAACTTCACGGCGATAAGTACCATGAAAAAATTGCAGAAGATATAGTCCCGACAATTTGTAACGCAATTGAATTTCAACCTACTTTTGAGCGTACTGCGATGATTGGATCAAGCATGGGTGGGTTAGCGACACTTAACGCTTTAGGTTTAAGAGAAGATTTTTTCTCAACCGCATTGGCGTTCTCGCCTCATTGGGTTTTAGGCGGAAAACCATTAGTTGATCACTTACTAACAGAGCTCCCAAAACCAGGAAAACATAAAATCTGGATGAGCCGTGGCGATAAGAAACTCGATGCTACCTACAAACAGGATCAAGGATATGCGGATTGGTTAATGCACCACATGGGGTGGCGTAGTGAATATAAAACACAAGTTTATAAAGGTGCTGGCCACAATGAACGTGCTTGGGCTAAGCAAGTCTCAGATGCTTTTAGATTCTGGTTACTTGATTAAATAACTCTGCAAGGCAGATGCAATTTTTTCACCATTTGCATTTACCGCAATAGCGACGACTTCGAGCGAAGTGCCTTTCTTGTATTTACTTGGATGTAAATAAACGCGATATAGACCATCTTTAAAGCCAGTAACACCCAGAATTCTGCGGTCAGATGTTCCGACAATGTTCCAACTTTTTCCTTTTTCGCGACTTGCAAAAGTAACTTCTGTGAAATCTGTACCTGGCACAGAGGCAGTAAGCGCCACGTATTGCTCACTGGTGCGGATATCTATTATCGGCTTATTTAGCATAACTGCTAATTTGGATGTTGGAGCAAACTCTGAATTATCTTTAAGCACCACCCAACTTCTAGCTGGAAGTGTCATTGAAACGCTCTTGCTGGTAGCAGATAAATCATTTGCTTTGCCGGAAATTACACTCCACTTTGAATCCGAAGTGGATACGTTTAAATTCAATTTTGCTTCGTTATCGCGGCCATTAAACGCGACTAAGTACTCCTGCTTATTGGCATATCGGCTTACAGCGAAGGCACCATTGTTCGCATATCGAAGTTGTTGAGTTCCTGATCGTAGCGCCGGATTGCTTAAAGCTAATTTTTGAAGTTCAGCTAAGTTTGTTTCAATTGGATTTG
>CAZUOG010000099.1:0-3619 GCA_964622225.1 uncultured Actinomycetes bacterium
GGAGATTTAGGTGGCTTCGCAGGATTATTTGATGCCTCTGCACTCAAAGGCATGACTCGTCCTTTACTTGCAACTTCAACTGATGGCGTCGGAACAAAAACTGAAATTGCACGATGGTTAGGAAAGTACGACACTATCGGTGAAGATCTAGTTGCAATGGTTGTTGATGATTTAGTTGTCTGTGGCGCAGAGCCATTATTCATGACTGATTACATTGCAGTCGGAAAAGTTTTCCCAGAACGCGTAGCAGATATTGTTGCGGGAATTGCGCGTGGTTGTGAAAAAGCTGGCACCGCATTGGTTGGTGGCGAAACTGCAGAGCATCCAGGTTTATTGGATGAAGATGAATTTGATATTGCCGGAGCAGCTACTGGTGTAGTTGATGAACCAAATCTTTTAGGTGAACATCGAATCAAAGAAGGCGACATATTAATTGCTATGCCATCGAGCGGATTCCACTCAAATGGTTATTCATTGGTTCGTCACATCATTAAGAAAGCTAATTTAGATTTAAATTTCATTGTTACCGAATACAATAAGAGCGCCGGTGAAGTTTTCTTAACTCCAACTGAAATTTATGCACTTGATTGTTTGGCATTAATTCGCGGTATGAAAGATAAGTTGCACGGGTTTAGCCACATTACTGGAGGCGGAATCGCAGAGAACACACTTCGCGTAATTCCAGAGGGCTTAACTGCAGTTTATGATCGCAGCACCTGGTCGCTTCCGGTTGAAATGGAGTTCTTGGCGCAAATGGGCGAGCTATTGGGTCATGACATGGAGCGCGCCTGGAACTGCGGAATCGGTATGACCGCCATCGTGGATTCAGGCTCAGCTGAGCTGGCAATTAAATCCTTGGCCGCCAGGGGAATGAAGGCGTGGCAGGCAGGCGTTATACAGAAGCGCGAGGCGGGCCAGCCAGGCTCGGTTTTGGTCGGCGAGTACGCCAAGCGATAACCTACGCGTCTGATTAGATAAACGTTAAGGGGCTGATGACATGGGCCGTGGCCGTGCAAAAGCGAAGCAGACAAAAGTTGCTCGTGACCTTAAATACGATTCACAAGAAATTGATTTAAAGAAACTTGCCGATGAATTACACGGCGAAGGTGAACGCAATTCATCATTCGATGATGATGATCCATTTGCTGAGGGCAATTACATCAGCAGGGCTTAATTAGCCTTCACATGAGACCAACACCTTATGTAGCTTCATTACGAATCTACGAACCTTTATCTGCATTCGAAGCAGTGGATCGTCTTCGCTGGGATGCCATCGACTTTTCAGATAGCAAAAACTCTAAAACGCTAGAGCAACGAGATGCACTTCAACGCGTTGCTTCTTTGCAACTGCCAGCATCAAGACCAGATGGCGCACACATTTTAGATTTAGATGGAATGCGTTATGTATGCCCATGGTCAACTTCTGTCCGTAGTTGGGCGACGCTTAATGATTTTAAAAGCAATACGGTTTCGACCATCGTTCCTTTCTTTGTACCTAATTCATACGAAGAAGCGCTAGAAGACAGTATCGATATCACAACTAGCAAAGTTCCTCACATAATTTCGCAAACATGGACGATTCCACCAAGATGGTTCGCACTCTTTGAAACCCATGAACGTATTCGCGGCCATGACAAAGATGGCGCATTTGTAATTTCTAGAACGGAAATTTCAAAAGCAATTGGCCGCGCAAAGACCACACATAACGCAGTCAAATCTGCATTTGGCGAAGGTCCAGTAGAACAAGACATTTTGGATTTAATTGATTGGCTAGAAATGTTCCACCCAAAATCTATTGTCGAATTGGATTACGGTGGGTTAGCTGATTACTTAGAACTTTCACTTGCCGAAGAAGGCGGACTAGAAGCCGATTCTTCTATCGAAGATATCCAATCTTCGATCGCGGGCCTTGCAGTAGGCGATGGCGCATTGGCTGGTCGTGGTTATGAGCGCCTAGTTACTCGCTGGCGCAAAGTCTCTGCATTTGAAGCAACTTCTTGATATTTACGCTCTTTTTCACGGTAATTCAGAAGTTATTAATGAAAAAACATTGCCAAAGGTGCTTTTTTCGCATTAACTTCACTCCTACGCAAATTGCGCAAATCGGACAGGAGTAGCCATGAACGGATATACATCCGAAGTTCTGCTAACTCCATCTGAAGTCGCGGCGCTATTTCGCGTTGATCCAAAGACTGTCACCCGTTGGGCAAAGGCTGGAAAGTTAACTTCAATTCGCACATTAGGTGGCCATCGCCGTTATCGCGAATCCGAAGTAAAAGCGTTACTTGAAACTCATCTAAAGGGTCAGCCTTAATTTGTCTCAAACTTTGCATTACCAGCTTTCACAATATCTTTATTTAGCTATTGCTACATTTATTTTTGTCGGTGCGCTAACTCCAGTTATGCGCAAATTTGCAATCAAACTTGGGGCAGTTGATGCGCCAAATATGGCACGCAAAGTTCAATCTGAGCCAGTTCCATATCTTGGCGGCATCGCAATTGTTATTGGTGTTTTTGTTGCAACCTACACAACAGTAATTATTAAAGATAAAGATGTCGCGCTTGCATCTACCGTTTTGATTCCAGCACTCTTAATGGCAATTATGGGATTGGTTGATGACTTGCGCGGATTAAAACCTTGGCCCAGATTAATCGCGCAATCTGCAGTTGGTGTAGTAGTTGCCGGAATCTTGATTGCAACCGACACCATAGGCACACCTTCTCAAGTTTTCTTAATCGATGCCATTGTTACAACCCTTTGGATTGTTGGTGTCTGTAACAGTATTAACTTCTTCGATAATTTAGATGGCGGGGCAGCGGGAACTGTTGTAGTAATTGCGTTCTTTACCTTCTTAATTGCATACGACCGTGGCCAATTAATGATTAGTGCTCTTTCAATTGTTACCGCTGGTGCGACTGCGGGATTCCTGATTTGGAATCGCCCACCCGCCAAGATTTACATGGGCGATGCTGGTGCACTTTTCTTAGGAATCATCGTCGCAGTTCTAACGATTAGATTAAAACCAGATATTGAGCCATTCTGGAAATCACTTTCAATTCCGCTATTTTTAATGGCGATTCCATTGCTAGATACCTCGGTCGCAGTAACTTCTCGACTTTCTCGAGGAATCAGCCCATTTACTGGGGGCCGTGATCATTTATCTCATCGTTTAATGCGCAAAGGTTTACATCGTCGAACTGCGGCAATCACTCTTTGGGCGCTGGCTGGTGTTTACGGCACCATTGCGCTGGCAATTTATAAAGGCCAATCCACTGCACTGATTGCGCTGGCAGCAGCTACTTGGGCGTACCTATTTTTCTTCTTTATTCGCATTCCTCACGCCGATTAATTAGTCCAGTAAGATAAAGGTATGGCTGATAACAACGATGCAAAAGCAAAAATGCTTGCTGCTCTTGAAGCGAAGAAATCAAAACAAGGTGGACATAAAGGCAATCAAGGTGTTGCTGGTGGTTCTAAAGTCCAAGGCGGTCAACGTTCTGGCGGCGCGCCACAAGTACAACGTAAAGCTGGTCCATCAGGATCTGGTTCAGCGGGCTAATTAAATAAATTGCTTTTGGATATCCGCGTTCGCCCGAACGCGAAACAAAATAAAGTCGG
>CAZUOG010000100.1:0-3507 GCA_964622225.1 uncultured Actinomycetes bacterium
CGGAATAAAGGTTTTCTGCTTGGTGGCTGCTGCGCTGGTTGCTCTATCAAGCAAAATTGCTATGAATACCACTGCCAGACCAGCGACCAATCCTTGACCGGTATTTTGAATAGTAAGAGCGGAAACAACTGGCTTACCTAAACCTGGAGCTGCAATTAATGCAGCGATAACTACGAAAGATAACGCGGCCATCACTGTTTGATTGACACCTAAAACAATCATCTGTTTTGCCATTGGCAATTGCACTTTGCGAAGAGTTTGCTTATCTGTTGCTCCCATGGAAATAGAAGCTTCGACGGGTGAAAAATTAAGTGAGCGGATAGCGTGTGAAGTAATTCGAATCGCGATAGGAATGCTGTAAACCATGGTGGCGATGGTTGCCGCTGCTTCACCAATCATGAAGAAAATAGCCAATGGAGCCAGATACACCAAGGTTGGCAAAATTTGAGCAAGATCCAAGATTGGCGTGACTAGTTTTAAAACTCGATCCGATATGCCCGCCCAGATCCCTAGCGGAATTCCAATTGCTAGTGAAAGCACTACTGCTGCAATTGTCATCGCCAAGGTGTCCATGGTGTCTGGCCACATGCCCAATAAGCCGCAACCAGTTAGAAGAATTATGACCAAGAGCGAAATGGTCCATCTACTGGTTGCATATGCCAAGAATCCAAGTATTGCGACAACACCTAACCACCCAATCACCGGAGAAGTTCTGCCGTCGCCTGGAATAGAAATTAAGTTTCGAAAGAAGTCAACAAATCCATTTATAAAAAGTCGAATAGGATTAAAGAAATAAACAAACATTGGGCTATGGGTTCTATTCCCACTAATTGAATTAGCTGCGTTACCGACCACTGTGGTTACGGGCGTGTTATCAGCAATTGATAATTCAAAAGTAAATCTATTAAAAAATACCTTTGAAAGCGCATACCAAAAAGCAACAAAACCAAGGAAGAAATATCCCTTGTGAGCTCTAATTTTCTGAAGCATTAATTTACGCCTGCAATTAATCCAAGAACGTCTTCCGCAGCTACAACGCCAAGTGATTTTCCATTATCAACCACTTGTACTGGATGATGAGCTTCGAGAATCTTTGCAGTAGCTTCACGAATAATCATGTTTGACGGCAATTCCAAGCTTGATGCAGTTTCATCCGAACGCAGCGGACGAGCTAAATACTTAAGTGTCAGAACATGTGACTTTGCGATGTCTCGCACGAAATTGGCTACATATTCATCTACGGGGTTTGCTACCAATTCTTCAGGAGTTCCAACTTGAATCAATGCACCATCACGCATGATTGCAATGCGGTCACCAACTTTGGCAGCTTCTTGTAAATCGTGAGTAATAAAGACCATGGTCTTACCTAAATCGTGGTGTAAGCGAATGACTTCATTCTGCATATCACGGCGAATAAGTGGATCAAGAGCTGAAAATGGCTCATCTAAAAACATAATTTGTGGATCTACCGCAAGTGCACGTGCTAGACCTACCCGTTGTTGCATGCCACCAGATAGTTGTTCTGGATAGGCTTCCGAATATCCTTGAAGGCCAACTAACTCGATAACTTCATGTGCGCGCTTGTGGCGATCTGCTTTCGAAACTCCATTAATTTCTAATGAGTAAGCGATGTTGTCTACAACTTTGCGATGAGGCAAAAGTCCAAAGTGTTGGAAAACCATTGAAAACTTTGTACGGCGTAATTCGCGTAGACGATTTGCATCAACTTTAAGAATATCTTCGCCATCATAAATCAATTCGCCACGGGTTGGCTCAATTAATCTAGTCATGCATCGAACAAGAGTTGATTTACCGGAACCAGAAAGTCCCATAACTACGAAAACTTCACCTTTGTCGACTTCAAATGAAACGTCGCGCACTGCGATGGTGTTACCGGTCTTATTGCGTAATTCGGTACGAGTTAAGTCTGCATCCGGAGTTCCGATTAATTTCTCAGCGTTTGGACCAAAAACTTTCCAAACATTTCGAACTGAGATCATCGACGATGATGACATTTATCCTCCGCAGGCGATTAAGTGGTTAGCGTTCTGCAAACCAACCGGATTTTCCTGGCTTATTGTTGGTCCAAATGTGTTTAGTTTCAAGGAATTCAGAGAGTCCGTGCTCTCCTAATTCACGCCCAATGCCAGAGGCTTTAAATCCACCCCATTCTGCTTGAGGTTTATATGGGCCGTAATCATTTACCCAGACAGTTCCGTGTCTTAACGCGCGAGATACTCGACGAGCTTTTGCGTCATCTCTTGTCCAAACAGCGCCACTTAGACCATAAATAGTGTCATTTGCAATTGCAATTGCTTCTGCTTCTGTTTCGAAAGTTTCAACAGTGATAACTGGACCGAAAGATTCATCTTGAACACAAGTCATTGTGGTATTGCAACCATCTAAAACAGTTGGTGGAAAGAAATTACCCTTGGAATATTCGCCATCTGTTAATTTCTTGCCGCCAACTAACAACTTTGCACCTTCGGCAACGCCCTTTTCGACATACTCTTGAACTTTATTCAAATGTGTCGAACTAATGAGTGGTCCGGTTTCAGCATCGGCATTGGTAGGGCCGCCAACTTTGATCTCTTTTGCGCGGCGTACGATTTCGGAAACAACTCGGTCATGGATTGATTTCTCTACAACTAATCGAGTACCAGCTGAACAAACTTGTCCCGAATGTAAAAATCCGGCAGTAACCGCATTATCGATTGCCGCATCAATATCAGAGTCGGCAAAAATGATATTCGGATTCTTGCCACCAAGTTCTAAAGCAACTTTCTTAATTGTCTTTGATGCCAGAGACATAATTCTTTGGCCAATGCCTAAACTGCCGGTAAATGAAACTAAATCAATTCTTGGATCTGCAGTAAGCAAGTCTCCGATTGAAGAACCTTTGCCTAAAATTAAATTAGCAACTCCAGCTGGCACTCCTGCTTCATCGATTAATTTGAATAGATGTATAGCAGTTGAAGGAGTTAACTCCGCTGGCTTCACAATAAAGGTACATCCAGCAACTAGTGCAGGAGCTACCTTCCATGAAACTTGAAGTAATGGATAGTTCCAAGGACCAATTAAGGTACACACACCAACCGGTTCGTGAACCACTCTAGAATCAACGTGATCTAAGCCCACATTCACTTCTCGTTCGTGTTGTTTCTTGCCAATTTCCGCAAAGTGGCGGAAACACGCAATTACATCTGCGATGTCGTATTCCGCTTCGATTAAACGTTTACCTGTGTCATCGCTTTCAAGCTTTGCCAGGATATTCAAATCGCGCTCCATTAAATCGGCAATCTTGCCAACTAATTCAGAACGTTTTTCAAAACCCCAATTTGGAAAATCACCAAAATCAAATGCTTTGCGTGCTGCACTAATTGCTAATTGGACATCAGCACCAGTTGCTTCAGCTACTGTTGTAACTACGTGACCATCTGCAGGACTTATGACATCCCAGGTATGTCCATCAACTGGAGCTTTCCACTCGCCGTTGATGTAAAGAGT
>CAZUOG010000101.1:0-3504 GCA_964622225.1 uncultured Actinomycetes bacterium
TATCGGACTCTTCCTTTATGACGCAGATAAAGTTTTAGTAGCGGCATCAGTTGAAGATGATAAGGATCTATACGAGGCACAGCTTGATTTACTGCTTGATCCAAATGATCCCGCTGTTATTGCGCAGGCGTTCAAAGATGGTATTCCGGAAGATTGGCTAGATGCGGCTAAGAAATCACCGGTTTATAAGCTGGCAAAGACTTACAAAGTCGCGCTGCCACTACACCCTGAATATCGCACCATGCCAATGGTTTGGTACATCCCACCGCTATCACCGATTGTGGATGCACTTAAGAACAGCGGCAATGATGCAGAAGATAAGGGCAATCTATTTGCTGCAATCGATACCTTACGTATTCCAGCGCAGTACCTTGCAAATCTAATGTCTGCCGGCGATGTTGACGTAATCAATAACGTACTTAAGAAATTAGCGGCGATGCGTTCTTATATGCGCGATTTCAACTTGGGCAATGAATTTAACGATGCCATCCCAGCTTCAGTTGGAATGAGCAGTGAAGATTTATATGAAATGTATAAATTACTTGCTATCGCTAAATATCAAGATCGCTATGTAATCCCTGCAGCGCACCAAGAAACTGCAGATCGATTAGAAGAGGCGATGTCATCTGGTTGCAGCGTCGACTTCGACGAAGTCCCTGGCGGACCAAATGCAGATCGCAAACCTATTCCGATCGCACTTGAAACATTCCACATCACTAAGAAACGTGCATCGGTTGAGAAGCATGAAGAGTTAGGGGAAATCTAATGTTAGATCTAGAGACCCGCAGACTCTTTGCCGCTGCATCAATTGCGCTACGTTATCCAGAACGCGATTGGCTACGATCATTCGAAGAGATCGAACGCGATTTAGATAATTTCTCACCTGAGACTAAGAAGGTCCTCTGGGATTTAATTAGCTTCTTTGGTTCTAAATCGCTTATGGAACTCCAAGAAGACTATGTAGCAACTTTTGATCGCAAACGTCGCGCTTGTTTATATATGTCTTACTACTTAAATGGAGATACACGTAAGCGCGGTATGGCTCTGCTTAATTTCAAACATATTTATGCTGCAGAAGGTTGGGAATCAATTAGCGAAGAGCTTGATGATTACCTACCGATTTTGCTTGAATTTATTGCTGTTACCGCATCCCCACTTGGTATGAATCTTTTGATCGAACATAAGGCAGGGTTAACGCTTCTTACCTATGCGCTCCGCGATATGAAATCCCCTTATAAAGGTCTTATCGAAGAGCTGAATAAAAGAATCCCAGGAGAGATGACTACGCAGACTCTGCAGTTGATTCAATCTGGACCACCGAAAGAAGAAGTTGGACTTGAAGGCTACGGCCAGAAAGTTGGTGCATGATGTTAGAAGTATTCTGGAACTCAGGCCCATACATCGTCACGATGGTATTTATCGTCGGAATGTTCTGGCGCTATAAATTCGATCGTTACGGTTGGACATCGCGTTCATCACAGATTTATGAATCACGACTCCTGCGCATTGGTTCACCACTTTTCCATGTTGGAATTTTGATGGCACTTGGTGGCCATGTGCTGGGTTTAGTTATCCCAGCATCTCTTACTGAAAAGTTGGGAATCAAAGAACATACCTACCACGTAGTTGCCGTTGCTATGGGAACAGTTGCGGCAATAATGGTTTCCGTTGGTATGTCCATCTTGATTTACCGCCGTCGCACTGTAGTTCGTGTATTTCAAGTGACAACCAAAATGGATAAATTGATGTATTTAGTGCTCGGTTCATTGGTAGCGCTGGGTGTTTACAACACAATTGGAATCAACCTTCTAAACCTCCCGGGCAAATATCCAGATGGATATAACTATCGTGAAACAGTTTCAGTTTGGTTTAGGTCGATTGCAACATTTAACCCTAGAGCTGATTTGATGAAAGAGGCACCGCTTACTTTCCAACTGCACACTCTTGCAGCTATGGCGTTAATCGCGATCATTCCGGTTACGCGATTAGTGCATATCTTCTCTGCGCCAATTGGTTACATATCTAGACCATATCTTGTCTATCGCAGCCGCACTCGCAAAAAAGATCGTCGCGGTTGGGAGCCAACAAAAGTTCGCTAATTGGTAGGCTAAACAATGTGTCTATCAGTGAAGAAGAGCTGCAAGCGTTAATTGCTGAAGAGCGCCAAAGAATCGCTCGCGACCTTCATGATTTAGTTTTGCAGCGCCTCTTTGCCACCGGAATCATGCTGGAAGGCGCACTGCGCAAAGCGATTGTCGAAGATGTACAGATCGCCTTAAAACAAGCTCTGATTGATTTAGATGAAACAGTTGGCCAAATTCGAAGTACCGTGCATTCTCTTAGTAATAACAGTGATTCGGTGCGCCAAAAGATTCTGCATGAAATCGAAGTGGCTCGCACCCACTGGGGCTTTGTCATAGATTTCAATCTAAAGGGACCGATTGACTCGGTAATGTCACCACAATTAAGTGAAGATGTAGTTGCTGTTACAGCAGAGCTCTTAAACAATATTGGGAAGCATGCACAAGCCAGCAAAGTTAAATATGTAATTAATGTTGAAGCAGGACACTTGGAGATTCAAGTAGAAGATAATGGCGCAGGATTTAAACCAATCAAGTTTGGAAAAGGTTTACTAAATTTAAGCGATCGTGCAACTAAATATGGTGGTGAAGTTAAAGTTGATAATTTAGAGAGAGGTTTAAGAGTTACCTGGCAAGTCACTATTTGAATCAGGGCGTAAACCCACACGCGTAGCAAGTGATGCCGCTTGTGCACGATTATCTAAACTCAATTTCGATAACAATGAACTTACATAATTCTTAACTGTTTTCTCTGCGATAAACATCTGTTCTGAGATCTGCTTATTTGTTAAGCCATCCCCAATATAAGTAATGATCTTTCGCTCTTGTTCGCTAAGAATTGAAATTTCCGCTGCAGGCGAACCCACTTTACGAAGTCTTTCACGTACACGATCTGCTGCATGTTCATCCAAAATGCTCTGGCCCGATGCGACTTGATGAATTGAATTAAGTAGTAAATCACCGTTGATATCTTTTAAAACATACCCACATGCGCCGGCCAAAATCGCACCCAATAGCGCTTCATCATCAGCATAAGAAGTCAACATAATTACTTTGATCTGCGGATTATGAGATTTGATTTCGCGACAAAGCTCAACTCCATTGCCATCAGGTAAGCGCACATCCAGAATTGCTATATCTGGTTTATGGTTATTGATCGTATTAAAAGCATCGTAAACATTGCCCGCTTGTGCGATTACTTCAAGCCCTGGATCAGAATCGATTAAATCTTTTAAGCCTCGTCGGACCAATTCATGGTCGTCAACGATGGCTACCTTAATCACGTTCGGCAGTTTACTTGCATGCCGCTAACTACCAAATGGGGGGCGATATCGCTCTAATTATTTAGCGCGTAAACGTGCAATACGAAGGTAGATCTCGCAGCCTAAGCAGAAATTAAAGGCGGCATTTAAGAATGCTGCAG
>CAZUOG010000102.1:0-3376 GCA_964622225.1 uncultured Actinomycetes bacterium
TCGCAGGTATTGAAAACTCGATCCCAATCAAATGAACATGCATAACGGCGCATTGACGCTTTCTGCACGGAAATATTTTCATAAGTCCAACCTGATGGTTCGATGCCGCGTTTGATAGCAGCATTTTCCGCAGGTAGACCAAATGCATCCCAACCAATTGGGTGCATTACGTTGAATCCTTTTTGCGCCCAGTAACGAGCAATTACATCACCAAGTGCATATGCCTCTGCGTGACCCATATGTAAATCACCAGAAGGATAAGGAAACATGTCGAGTACATATTTCTTCGGACGAGGATCATCAGCACGCCCTGAACGAAATGGTGCAATCTCATCCCAGATTGGTAGCCACTTCTCTTGAACATAAGCGAAGTCATACGCTTGATGATCCGTGCTCATGTTCCTCCTTCGAAATTGTGGACCTGAGGGGATTTGAACCCCTGACCCCTTGCATGCCATGCAAGTGCGCTACCAGCTGCGCCACAGGCCCTTGCAATAGCGAGAATTCTACAAGCGAAAAAAACTAATTCTCTCCACCTGATTCTTCGCCAAAAATCGGCTCAGGAAGTGATCCGGAATTATGTTCTACCAAATTCCAACCCTTTGGAGTTGTAGAGAGAATCGACCAAGAGGCATTTGAAAGTCCACCGATGGAACCCCATGTAGACATTGGTAAATTCAACATCGAACCCAAGATGCAACGTGCAGTTCCACCGTGTGTTGCAACAACTAATGTTTGGTTGGTCTTGCCAGCAATTGCTTCATAAATAGCAGCCGTTGCTCGTGCAGCAACTTCACTACGACGTTCTCCTACATCACCTGCAGGATTATCATCGCCGTCAATCCAACGTATGAAATTCTCAATATCTGTTTCGCGAATTACATCGCCAGTTTTGCCTTCCCAATTGCCGCCATCAGTTTCACGTAATCGACTATCGGTTTTAATTTCTAAATTAATTAAATCTGCTAAAGCTTTTGCAGTTGTGTATGCACGAGATAGATCACTTGAAATGATTTGAGTGGGAGTAAGACCGGTAAGTAATTTTCCAGCACGGGCTACTTGAGCAATTCCAGTCTCATTTAGAGGAATATCAGTTGAGCCTTGGAAGCGATTTGCGATATTCCAATCAGTTTGGCCATGGCGCCAAAGAACGATTTTGTTATGGTCGTGCATTATCGAGCTTCGTTCACATGTAACGGAATTGTTGGGCAATCATTCCAAAGTCGATCAAGCATGTAATAACGACGAAGGTTTTCAGTCTGAATATGCACAACTAAATCTGAGTAATCAATCAAAATCCATTCTTCACCATTTTCGCGGCGCACTGGTTTTTCATTGATCTGCTTTAACTTCTCTTCGATCTCATCTGCAATTGCTTCGACTTGTTTTGGATTATTCCCGGAGACAATTAAGAATGCTTCGGAAAGTACGCTCTGATCGGAAAGATCAATTGCAACTAAATCAGTGCCGACTTTATCGACCGCTGCTTGCGCTGCAACATCTAGCTCTTTACGAACCGCTTCACTTACTGGCATATAACTTCCTCTGGGTAATGAACTTGCGCACGCTTGGCGAAGTTCCATTTACTTCTTTATCTTTCCTGATCTCAGTCGCAGAGATATCTAGGGCACCGATATCTAATCCGTCGTAGTAATCTCCCTGATCTGCACCAGGTCGATCAACAACAATGAAACTAACTTTCTCTTGTAACTCATCCGAACGATGCCACTTATCAATATTGGCATATGCATCACTTCCGATTATCCAAAATAGCTCGTCGCCACTCTTTTCTAACTTTTCAACAGTATCTATTGCGTAACTTGGGCCGCTACGTAGTATTTCAATATCGCTTACAGTGACTTTATCTTTCACGCCAGTTGGTAAATCGGAGATTGCTAAATTGCACATCTCTAACCTGGTTGGTCCATCAGCAATCGGAGCTGCTTCTCTTAAACGTGGTTCACCGGCAGGAATCAAAATAATCTGATCAACAATTTTTCTAGAAATTAGTTCAAGAACGACTCGTAAATGACCGTTGTGGATGGGATCAAAAGTCCCACCATAGATTCCGGTTTTCTTATTTGCCAAGACGAAGAGTCAAATACAACAGAAAACTTAAAATACCGAAAGTTGTTAAGCCAAAGACGATTGGGTGCTGTGGCAGCTGACGTGTTGCTTCTTCAAAATGGAACATAATCAAATACTACTTCCCCGCCAGCAATTCTTTGAATTTCGCCTCGTCGATAATGTCTATGCCTAATTCTTCAGCCTTTTTCGCCTTAGAACCTGGCTCAGATCCAACTAATACGTAATCGGTTTTCTTTGAAACTGACGATGAAGATTTTCCGCCGTGAGCAACTATTACTTCGTTAATGCCGTCGCGGCTAAAGGACTCGAGACTTCCTGTCACTACAAAAGTTAATCCAGCAAGAGTTTGAGGGAATTCATCCGTGGTTGCCAACTCCATGGCTACACCTGCTTTAGCCCAGCGTTTAACAATTTGCTTATGCCAATCCACTTTGAACCATTCCACAATTGAATCAGCGATAACGCCACCGACTCCATCTACTTCGGATAACTCTGCGGAGCTAGCTTTTGTAATTGCATCGATTGATTTAAAGTGATTAGCAAGTGCTTGCGCTGCAGTTGGACCTACGTGCCTAATTGAAAGTGAAACTATGACTCTCCATAGAGGTCTTGATTTTGCAAGTTCAAGTGCATCTAATAATTTCTGAACATTGGCACCTGCAGTGCCATCTTTCTTGGTGAAAAAGCTAGATGTCATTAGTTTCTTCTGATTTAAATTAAAGAGTTCTGATTCATCATTAATGATGTTTGCATCTAAGAGCGCATTTGCTGCTTCAAACCCCAGAACATCAATATCTAGGGCTGCGCGAGAACCGATGTAATAAAGTCGTTCACGAAGTTGTGCTGGACAGCTTTGGGCATTTGGGCAACGTAGATCAACGTCTCCTTCCGATTGTTCAACTAACTTTGTTCCGCAATCTGGACAAGTAGTTGGCATAATAAATTTAGTTTCTTTGCCAGTGCGCTTTTCGACAACCGCAGATAGCACTTCCGGAATCACATCTCCAGCTTTACGAATTACAACGTAATCTCCAATTAGAACGCCTTTGCGTTCAACTTCCTGAGAGTTATGAAGCGTTGCATGGGTGACTGTTGAACCTGCAACCAATACTGGTTCCATAACTGCAAATGGAGTGACTCTTCCGGTTCTGCCAACTGAAACTTGAATATCAAGTAGCTTAGTCACTACTTCTTCAGGTGGGTATTTATAAGCAATCGCCCACTTTGGCGCACGTGAAGTTACGCCTAATTTCTTCTGCAAATCTATTTGATCAACTTTGATTACCAC
>CAZUOG010000103.1:0-2380 GCA_964622225.1 uncultured Actinomycetes bacterium
TGGTATTGCAGATAAAAGTAAGAGCGCAATCATTACTTTCTTGCCGCCGTATTTATCTGCCCAAATGCCAGTGAATAAACGCCAGATAGAACCGTTAAGAACTGGTAGCGCTGTTAACCAATAAAACTGAGTATCGCTTAATCCGAATTCTTTTTGAATAGGAATAGCGAGAATTCCGAATTGCAACCAAACTGCAAACATTAAAGTAAATGCGATAAAACTTAACGTTAAAACGGAATTACGTGCTTTGCTATCTTTCACATTCTTCCTAACAATTATTTATTAATTTAAGTTAAGCAGAGTTTGCAGTATTTACTTAAATAAAAATTAGGGACTAAAGACCCTATTTAGTTTGCTATGCGTGTATGGGAGTATTAATTAGCAAAAGTTAAGGGGTAGCACTCATGAGCAAAAAGCAATTTGCAGATGACACGTTCATTGATTATTTGGTTTCAACTCGTTCTTTTTTAACAAAGACAAATATTTCTGATGATCATCGTGCAGTTTATTTAGAAGGTGGAAGAGAGAGCGATAATTTTTATCGTGAACGTTGGTCACATGACAAGATTGTTAGATCAACACATGGTGTTAATTGCACAGGATCATGTTCTTGGAAAGTTTATGTAAAAGATGGCGTAATTACTTGGGAAACTCAACAAACTGATTATCCATCAGTAGGTGCAGATTCACCTGAGTACGAACCACGAGGATGCCCACGTGGTGCTGCCTTTTCTTGGTACACATATTCACCAACACGAATTCGCTACCCATATATTCGTGGATTCTTATTAGATGCTTACCGCAAAGCGAAAATTAATGTTGGTGGAGATCCTGTTGATGCATGGCAGAGCATTGTTGAAGATGAAAAAATTAGTAAGCAATATAAAGGCCTTCGCGGAAAAGGTGGATTGGTCCGCGCATCATGGGATGAAGCTTTAGAAATTGTTGCAGCCGCGCAGGTTTATACAATTAAAAAATATGGACCAGATCGTGTTGCTGGTTTCTCTCCGATCCCTGCGATGTCGATGGCATCTCATGCAGCAGGTGCACGTTACACATCTCTAATCGGCGGAACAATGTTGAGTTTCTACGATTGGTATTGCGATCTACCAATTGCATCTCCACAAATTTGGGGAGATCAAACAGATGTTCCTGAATCTGCTGATTGGTGGAACGCGTCTTATTTAATTATGTGGGGTTCAAATATTCCGACCACACGTACTCCTGATGCGCACTTCATGACTGAAGCTCGTTACAAGGGGCAGAAAGTTGTAAGTGTTAGTCCAGATTATGCAGATAACACCAAATTTGCTGATGAGTGGTTACCTGCACAACCTGGAACAGATGGCGCACTTGCAATGGCGATGGGCCATGTGATTCTTAAAGAGTTTTACGTAGATAAAGAGACGCCAGAATTTACTGATTATGTAAAGAAGTACACCGATTTTCCATTCTTAGTTTCATTAACAGAGAAGAATGGCAAGTTAACTCCGGATCGCTTCTTAACAGCAGCTGATTTAGGGCTTGAAACCGATAGCCCTGAGTGGAAACCGGTAATGGTTGAAGCCGGCAGTAATGAAGTATTTATTCCAAACGGAACTATCGGTGATCGCCATACTGAAGCGGGAATGGGTAAATGGAACCTTGATCTACAAGGCAAGGATCCGAAGCTCTCATTTGAAAGTGATGGCGCTTTTAAAGCAATCTCATTGCCACGTTTTGACGTTGAAAATGAATTGGTTGAACGCGGTGTAAGTACACGTCAGATCGGTAACCATTTAGTTACTACTGTTTTCGACTTAATTTTGGCGCAATACGGTGTAAAACGCGATGGAATGCCAGGAACATGGCCCGCTAATTACGAAGATGCAACATCACCAAATACACCTGCATGGCAAGAAGAAATCACATCTGTAAGTAGCGATTCAGTAATTCGAATTGCTCGTGAATTTGCACAGAATGCAAAAGATTCTGGGGGCAGATCAATGATTACCTTGGGTGCCGGAACAAATCACTGGTATCACTCAGACACTATTTATCGCGCAATTATTTCTTTGGTGCTTTTAACAGGTTGCCAAGGAAAAAATGGTGGCGGTTGGGCACATTATGTTGGCCAAGAAAAGGCGCGACCATTTACCGGTTGGGCACAGTTGGCATTCGGTGCAGATTGGTCTCGCCCACCACGTCAGATGGCCGGAACATCATTCTGGTATTTAGCAACCGATCAATGGCGTTATGACTCATGGGGCGCTGATGAGTTAACAACTCCACTGACGACAGGTGCATTTAAAGATACTGCGATGGCAGATACTTTAGTTAAAGCAGTACGTATGGGTTGGACACCTTCTTTCCCTACATTTAATAAGAATCCGCTAACAAT
>CAZUOG010000103.1:2518-2749 GCA_964622225.1 uncultured Actinomycetes bacterium
CTAACAATTGTCGAAGAAGCGAAAGCGCAAGGTAAAGATCCAAAAGAGTATGTTGTCGAGAGATTGAAAGATGGGTCATTAGATTTTGCAGTTGCAGATCCAGATAATCCAATTAACTTCCCTCGCGTATTAACTGTATGGCGCGCTAACTTGCTTGGCTCATCAGGTAAAGGAAATGAATACTTCTTACATCATTTGCTCGGCGTTGAAGGATCCCATAGCGGCCCGACA
>CAZUOG010000103.1:2893-3339 GCA_964622225.1 uncultured Actinomycetes bacterium
ACGCCGGTTGAGAAGCGTCCAAAAGAAGTTAAGTGGGTTGAAGAAGCGCCAACTGGAAAGTTGGATCTATTAGTTTCTCTTGATTTTCGTATGACAAGTACCGGTCTCTTCTCTGATGTATTACTGCCTGCTGCAACTTGGTATGAAAAGTACGATTTATCGTCAACAGATATGCATCCATTTATCCATGCATTTAATGCTGCGATTAATCCACCTTGGCAGGCAAGATCTGATTACGACGCCTTCCAGAGAATGGCGCAGGTTTTTAGCTGTTTAGCTGAAAAACACTTAGGAACTCAGAGCGATATCGTGGCAATCCCGCTGCAACATGACACTCCTACTGAGATTTCACAACCATTTGGAATTGTTAAAGATTGGAAACTTGGTGAATGCGATCCAATTCCAGGTAAAACAATGCCGAATTTAGTGATGGTCGAACGCGATTA
>CAZUOG010000104.1:0-3297 GCA_964622225.1 uncultured Actinomycetes bacterium
CAGGGTCAACCAATTTCCAGTTAGCGGTAAGCAAATCAATTTGTGAATCTAAATTTGTCTCACCAGATTCGGCAAGCTCTGCAAATTTATGAATAACCGTACCGATTAATTGAGCTGTGGTATTTCCATCTTGCCCACCATGAGATTCTAAGAACCACCGTAGTTGGCATTCATCAAATTTCTCAACACCGCTTGGAGAGACTCTTACATCCTGATCTTCTGGAATTGCAGGTGCATCAGATGAAATTGCTTTCGCGCCATACCAATCATCCGGCGCAGCACCAGAAATTCCTGCCGAAGCCAAAGCTTTTAAAGTAGCCGCAGCTTCTTCAGATTTGTTTTGCAATAAATCTCGACGTAATTTTGAAACTACATTTGCGGTGCTCAGTAAATTGCCAGCACGATTGATACTACGCTTTGTTTCTAATTCATCACTTGGATTGCAGAATTCATATGCCAAATCGAAATACGTTGAAGGCTGATCTTCTTCACGATCAATAGCGGTGATAATCAAATCTTGGCTCGCCCTAGAAATAGAAGCGTAAAATAGGCGTAATTCATCTACTGAAACAGCTGCTTTTGCCACCAATTCCAGTTCGATTGCAGCCAAATCTGGGTTTCGGTCGCGTTCGGCTAAGCGTTCAGAACCCAATAAAGATCCTCGGATTCGTAAATTAGGCCAGATGCCTTCTTGAACTCCGGCGACTACAACCAATTTCCACTCGCGGCCTTTGGCTGAAAAAGGAGTTAATAGCTCAACTACATCAGCTCTTTGACCCTTTGCAGTAATTACGTCGCCTGCGATTTCAGATTTACGAATATCTTTAAAGAACTCACCTAGATTTGCATACTTAAATCGTTGACCAAATCTGCGAGCTGATTCAAATAACTGCAACATGGCATCTAAATCTCGATCCGCATTGGCGCCACGAATGCCACCTTTTAGCGCGCGATTACGCCAAGCGTCACTAATTAATTGGTTATCTAATGTTTTTGCGTTCGACCAAATTACCCAAAGTAAATCTTCGGGCTGTGCAGATTTCTTTCTTGCCGTGCGCTCTGCCAAATTAAATAATTCATGGACTCTCAATAAAGCTTCACCGCTTAGAATTTCAAATTCGCCATCGGTAATTGATTTACAAATTAACTCTGAACCACTTAAACCAGTTTTACTTGAATATTTAGCAACTAGCTCTCTGCGAATTCGGCGCAGAGAAATTGAATCAGCTCCACCGAATTCAGACATTAAGAGTATTTCTGCCGTATTTAAATCTAATTTTCCAGCGATTGCAGATTCAGCTAGAAGCAAGAAAGGAGAAATAGATGCATTCTCTGATAAAACTTGTAGCTCTCCCGCGACTGGAATGCCATAACGCATCAAAGCATTGCGAACAGATCCGCTCTGGGCTGGGGATCTAAAAATGACCGCCATATCTGACCATTTAAGACCTGATTCAAGATGTGCACGTTGCAATTTATCGGCGATAAAAGCTGCTTCATTTGCCCCGTCTATAAAGCATTCTGCAATCACAGAACCTGCTATTCCTCCGCGTGAAGATTGAATTTCCGGCGCCTTAGGGAATTCTCCCGCTACCTTTTCTATAAATAAATGGGTGGCGCTACTTGCGCGATAGTTTTCCGATAAATGTATTGAATCGCCTTTAGCTAAATATGGAGCAAGAGCTTCTTTAAGCCCATCTGGATCTGCGCCTCGAAATCTGCCAACTGTTGTGTACGGATCAACCGCGATGACAATGTCTTCGGTTGCGATGTTAGATAAAAGCGCGCGTTGCGCTTTATCGCTCTCTTGGAATTCATCAACCAAGATCGTTTTGAAATGGCTCTTAAATGCGTTTCGAGTTACGTTTGCTGCGCGCCAAACTAATTGCGCAGAATCTAAACGTTCTTTTGGTTCGCCATGATCGGCATCTACCAAAATTAAAGTGCCGATATAACTTTTCCAAAATTTACTTGCCGCTACCCAAAACTCTTCTTTATATTTCTTGCCGTTTGATTCAAGATCATCTGGTGTCCATCCGCGTTCGGTGGCGCGCAACATCAAGTCTCTTAATTCGCGAACAAATCCTCTGGTGTGTAGCGCTGGTTTTAATTCATCTGGCCATTCAACGCCATCAACTAATTGGCGAATCCATCCTTCTTGTTCCGGACCAGACAATAGAATTGGATTATGACCTTCGGCCTTCAATATCGAATGCGCAAGTGCATGAAAAGTTCGAGCTAAAGGTTCGAGCATGGTTTGAGATGTCCGAAGCGCAATGGCATCTCTTAATTCAGATGCTCGTTCACGTCCAAAAGTTAATACTAAAATTGAATTTGGATCTTGTCCCTCATTAATTCGCGCAATAGCCGCTTCGATTAATACTGAAGTTTTTCCTGAACCTGGGCCGCCCGTGATTACTAACGGTTTATTGCGGTGAGCAATTGCCGCAGCTTGCGCCGATGAAGCCAGAAAATTATTTTCTGGGATTGGGCGACGCTTTAACACGCCCCTATTCAACCCGAGATAGGCGACAAACCGCGGTTAAGCGCACTTACAAAGCTGATCCTCTGTAAATCCTTCGAGCGCTTCTTCAATATGTTGGCCACAACCGGCCCAAGTCGCCTTGCCACACTTTTCGCAACGAACTGCACTACACATATATTTGAGACTCCCTTTTGGAGAACTTTATACCTAATGTCTTCTGGACCTAATATTCCCACCATGACTAAACGCGCACTATTTATCGAACATGATCATGTGACTTTAAGTGGTCCGCTTTGGCGCGCATTTAAAAATCGCGGCTACGAAGTTGTGCGTATGCCAATAGTCGAAGAACATAATTTTGACACTCCAAATATTCACGTGCATTGGCCAGATTTTTCTGAGTACGACGTAATTGTTCCAATGGGTTCACCTTGGGGAGTTTGGGAAGATGAACGCATCGGCAACTGGTTACTTCCAGAATTAGAACTAGTTACAAAAGCACATAACTCGGGTCAACCAATTTTCGGTGTCTGCTTTGGCGGACAATTAATGGCGCGTGCGCTAGGTGGATCAGTTGCGCGCGCACCAAGAAGTGAAATCGGTTGGCATGTAGTAATGACAGATTATCCAGAAATCATTTCTTCTGGTCCTTGGTTTCAATATCACTGGGATCGCTTTCAAGTTCCACCTGGTGCAACTGAATTAGCTCGCACTCCAATTGCTTCGCAAGCGTTTGTAATGGGGCGAACATTAGGTCTGCAATTTCATCCAGAGATTGATTTAGAAGTTTTAGATTGCTGGCTAGAAATGGA
>CAZUOG010000105.1:0-324 GCA_964622225.1 uncultured Actinomycetes bacterium
CCAACTGTCCAAGGTGGCGCACTTGGTCCAGATGGTGCCACAGTAATTGTTGAAGCATATAAAGTTGCAATGGTCGAACAAATTCCAGTTATCGGAATCTGGCACTCCGGTGGCGCGAGATTACGCGACGGTGTGTTATCGCTTCATGCATTTGGTGAAGTGTTTCAATCATTTATCACTGCTTCGGGCAAGATTCCGCAGCTTTCTCTAGTGCTTGGTCCAACTGCAGGTGGCGGTGCTTATGGCCCGGCGCTTACGGATGTAGTTGTTTTAGCTCCTGAAGGTCGCATCTTTGTTACTGGTCCTGATGTTGTTAAAAGCGTT
>CAZUOG010000105.1:437-3248 GCA_964622225.1 uncultured Actinomycetes bacterium
ATTACCGGTCCAGATGTTGTTAAAAGCGTTACCGGTGAAAATGTAGATATGGCAAAACTTGGTGGACCAGAAGCACATAAAAAGAATTCAGGCCTTGCACACATAATTGCTGATAGCGAAGATGAAGCAATTGAAGATATTAGAAAGCTCGCTTCCCTATTTGCCAACCAGGGACATATCAACGTAAAACTTGATGATGTTGATTTTTCAAAGTTTGTTCCAGATTCACGCAAGCGCGTTTATGAAGTTCATCCGCTTGTAGAAGAGCTACTTGATGATGATGAATCAATGGAGTTGCTTGCAGATTGGGCTCCAAATATGTTGACCGCGATTGGTCGTCTTGGAGGCCGAACTGTTGGAGTAATTGCCAATAACCCAAAGCATTTAGGTGGAGTTCTTGATGCTGCAGCCGGAGAAAAGGCCGCTCGATTTGTCCGGATGTGCGATGCATTCGGAATTCCAATGATTGTGATCGCAGACGTTTCGGGATTCCTACCTGGTGCAGGTCAAGAATGGGAAGGCGCAGTTCGCCGCGGCGCCAAGTTATTGCACGCTTTCGGCGAAGCAGTAGTTCCTCGAGTAACACTTATAACTCGTCACGCTTACGGCGGAGCATATGTTGCGATGAATTCACGCGCACTTGGCGCCACAAAAGTATTCGCTTGGCCAAATGCTGATGTAGCAGTTATGGGTAGCGTCGCAGCCGTTCGCGTTCTGCATCGCCGTTTACTTGCCGATGTTGCCGAAGATCTACGCGAAAACATGGAGTTAGAACTTGCTGCTAAACACGAACAGGAATCTGGTGGAGTTCAACGTGCAATTGAAATCGGCGTTGTTGATTCAGTAATTGAACCAAATACAACTCGCTCAGAAATTGCTCGCGCGATTGCAGCTGCACCATATCGACGTGGTGCTCACGGAAATATCCCGCTTTAACTACTCCGTCTTAAATGTAACTGTAACTGTTGCAGTTACCGTCTTCTTAATGCTGCTGGTGTCATACATGCCCATGTCTGAAGTCATTGTGGAATCAGGAGTTGTTACCTGGATAGGACCAGATTTAACTGAGGTAATTGCACCAACTTTTCCGCCGACTGCTTTAGTCATTGCTTCTGCTCGCGCTTTTGCATCTTTAGTTGCATCGCTCAAAAGTGCCGGACGAATCTTACTTAGTGTTGAGACATAATATTGAGGACCGTAGTTACTTACGTTGACGCCTTCTTGTAATACTGATCCAATGTTCTGACTTAGCTTGGAAACTAACTGAACATCTTTTGTGCGCACAGTAATTTCGCGACTCGCGCGGTAATTTAGAATTCGACCAGTTGGATTACCATTTATATATTCTTCAGTTGGATTTGAATTAATAGGTCCAAGAGTTAATTGATCTGCTGCAATTCCGCCATTTTCAAGATACTTCTGCAGCGCGTTGATGCCATTATCAATTCCAGAAACTGCTGATGCAGGTGTCTTGCCGGTGTTGGCAATAGATAAAGTCCAAACTGCATTGTCAGCCGTAGCTTCAATTTTCGCAGATCCGGTAACGACAATTCCATCACTTGATCGAGATGCAAAACCTGTACCTACTTTGGTAAGTCCAGCTCCTAATGCGCTTGCAATAATTACTGCAGCTGCAATAACTGTTATAGCCTTTCGTTTTTCAATCATCTCGTCCATGCCTGGCTCCTAGATAGCTCGTAGGTGAGTTACTTCTTGTAAATCTACTCCTCTATAACGCTCAAGTTCGACTTCCCATTCCGTGCCAAGGGCCACATCTAGGGTTTCTCTCATTTGGTCATCATGCTTCGACAACGCAAGTCTTATTTGATTTTCAGTTATTTGAATATTTCCAATTTCATCTATTTGAGCACGATGCAAACCTAAATCAGGAGTATGTCTAAATAGTTGCAAGTTACTTGCAATTTCAAAGCGCAAGTAGTGCCAACTCTTGAGTGCACTCGCCAATTCGGCGCTGACATCTTTATTGGAGCGCCACTCAATTTGAGTGCGTTGAGTTCCGGCAACTAAAGGTTGATTGCGCCAATCAATCTGAACACGTCCAAGGACAGATTCGATGGACCATTCGACATGACGAATTAGAGCCATCGGGCACGAGTGGATAGTTAAGAATCCACGATTCATATTTCGACTCCTAGCAAGGCGTTTGCTGCACCTTCCCCAGTTCAGCTCACTTGCTCGATGAATCGATACCTAATTTTTCACCCATCACGCTCATTTTGTCTACTTGAGCACTTTTGCACTTGGGTCTTAAGCGTGAGGCAGGTAGGCTTCTCCTCAGTCGGACACTCGAAGGTAAGTTTGTAAAAAGAATTTAGCTAGAAAGAAGATCGGCGGGGCCAAATCCAAGCTTCGTCAAGTTTTAATGAAATAGGAAAAAATTAATGGCAACAGGCACAGTTAAGTGGTTCAACTCTGAAAAGGGCTTCGGCTTTATTGCAGTAGATGGCGGTGGACAGGATGTATTCGTTCACTACTCAGCTATCCAGGGCAATGGTTACAAGTCTCTTAATGAGGGTCAGTCAGTATCTTTCGAGGTCGTCCAGGGTCCAAAGGGCCCACAGGCTGACGCAGTAACTGCTAACTAAGTAACACTTTAAAAGAAAAGCCCCGAGGAATTCCTCGGGGCTTTTTTAATTGCTAATTATTTTTTAGCTTCTGCCTTACTAATCTTGAGCCAATTGATGAAGCCCCAAATTACAAATGGCATATAGATTGCATACAAAGTTCCGGTTGGATAGTAACCATTGCTAAATGCAAATGGCACACCAACTAGATCAACTGCAATCCAGA
>CAZUOG010000106.1:0-3219 GCA_964622225.1 uncultured Actinomycetes bacterium
GCTTTATCTAGCTGCTTAGTTAAATCTGGGCCCTGTACGCGTGATTTCGCATAAGAAAGCGCATTTAAATAACCAGTTGAAAGTGTTGAAATAGCTTTAGTTCCAACCATCATACGTGCGTATTCAATAATCTTAAACATCTGACGAATTCCATCGTGAACATCGCCAAGTAGATAACCAACACATGGTTCTTTCTCGCCCATATTAATTTCTGCAGTTGCAGAAACATTTAGACCCATCTTGTGTTCTAAACGAGTTGCATAAATTCCGTTGCGCTCGCCAAGTTCGCCAGTATCCCAATTAAATTTATATTTCGGAACTAGGAATAATGAAAGACCTTTGGTTCCGACTGCACCGCCTTCAGGGCGAGCAAGCACAAAGTGAATAATGTTTTCACTTAAATCATTTTCACCCGAGGTAATAAATCTCTTGGTTCCGGTTAAATGCCAAGTTCCATCAGCTTGCTTAACTGCTTTTGATCGACCAGCGCCAACATCAGAACCTGCATCTGGTTCGGTAAGAACCATAGTTGCAGTCCAACCTTTATCGAGCATCAGCTTTGCAACTTTTTTCTGCTCATCTGTACCTAATGAATAAGCAACATGAGCAAACGATGCTGATACATAAATATGTAACGCAGGATTTGCGCCAAGAATCATTTCCGCCATCGCCCAACGAAGTGAACGTGGAATCAATGTGCCACCTATTTCAACAGGAGCATCGATACGCCACCACTCGGCATCCATATAAGCGCGATAAGATTTTTTGAACACTTCAGGTAACTTGCCTTCACCGGTTTTCGGATCAAAATCAACACCAAGTCGATCAGCTTCAACAAAGGAAGCAGCGATTTCATTTTCAGATAAACGTTTGAATTCTTCTAACATGCCTACGGCAGTGTCTTTATCGATGTCAGAGAAGATTCCTTTTCCAAGAATTTCTTCACGCCCCAATAAATCAAAGAGGCAGAACTGAATATCGCGGAGGTTGGCTATGTAATGTCCCATGCCCAAAGAATGCTACTCACCAGTAACTTTTGCAAGAGTTGTAGCCTCTTCGCCTATGAATAAGCGAATTTCGCGCCTTTCGGTGCCTGGGAGTAAATGGAAAAAGTTAGCCCACGATGGCGAACGCCAGATGGTTGGCCAGGCACCAACCAAGGTCGAACCGCTGCTTACCTTGATTCACTTATCTGATTTACATATCTGCGATGCGCAATCGCCGACTCGAATGGAATTTGTAGATCGCTTCGCGGATCCAGATAATCCATACCAACCTTTGGTTCATTACATCGGAACTTACCGCGCGCAAGAATTTCTAACAGTCCAAGTTTTAGAAGCAATGGTGGAATCGGTAAATAAAATTGAGATCGGCCCACTACTTGGCAGCAAAGTTGATGCGGTGATTGTTACTGGCGATATGACCGATAACGCGCAAGCAAATGAATTGGATTGGTATAAAACAGTTTTAGATGGCGGACCGGTAAAGCCAAATTCTGGCAGCGATGAAAAATTTGAAAGTTTCCATGCTGCAGAAAATAAAGATCCACATTATTACCACCCAGATGTTCCAGGTGCTGATCGTCCGCAAACATTGCATGACTTCCCTGCATTTCCCGGAGTTACCAAAGCTTCAATAAATCCATTTGTCGCTCGCGGTTTAAAACATAATTGGTTAGCAATCCACGGCAATCACGATTCTTTATTGCAAGGCGTGACTGTACCTAATGAAGAATTAAGTGCAGTTTCTGTAGGGAACCAAAAATTCAGCGGTTTAAAACCGGAAGCTGATTTAATGGAATTAATCAAGAAATTCGGCGAAGTAGGACCTGCAGATTACGCAGATTTAAGTATTGCAATCACTGAAGAGGTAACTCCAGATCCAAATCGTAGATTTAATTCAATTTCAGATTGGGTAGATCGCCACACAAATTGCGGCCACGATCATGGAATGTCAAAAGAAAATCGCAACGCAAGTTATTACTTTCGCGATTTACCAAACAAAATTCGTTTAATTGCGTTAGATACTGTTAATGCAAATGGCGGTTGGCAAGGCTGCATTGACCGTACGCAGTGGGCTTGGCTCGTTGATTTATTGGCTAAATCCACTGATAAATATGTAATTCTGACTTCGCATCATCCACTCGAAAAAATTTTTAACGACTATGCACCCGTTGGTGTACCGAAGCCGGCAGTCCGAAAAGAAATTCAAGAACTACTTTTCCAATACCCAAATATCATTGTGTGGGTCGCCGGACATAATCACCAAAACTTTATTAATCAAATTAAGCGTGAAGATGGTTCACATGCATTCTGGCATATCCGCACTGCAAGCCATATCGATTGGCCACAACAATCGCGCATAATTGAAATTGCTCGCGATGGTGAAGAGATTTTGATTGGCACCACCATTGTCGATCACGCCGGACCACTTGAATTTAATGGTACTGAAGCAGAGTTAGCGGACCCAATTGCGCTGGCCGGGTTCTCGCGTCAATTAGCTGCTAATGATTGGCAGCGCCAAGAAGGGCTATTAGACATTTCACTAGCTGAAGGACGCCCAGAAGATCAAAATGTCTGGTTGCGTTCGGCAGATCCGCTGCGTGCGTGAGATAGGGTCGCGCTGTGTTATTAAGTGATAAAGATATTCTCGCTCAGATCGAAGCAGGCCGCGTAGTTTGCGAACCGTACGAACCGAAGATGATTCAGCCATCATCAATTGATGTGCGTTTAGATAAATTTTTCCGCGTTTTCGAAAACCATAAGTATGAAGTAATCGATCCTTCAAAAGAGCAATCCGAACTAACTCGCGAAATCGAAGTTGGTAACGATGAACACTTTATCCTTCATCCAGGTGAATTTGTTCTGGCATCAACTTATGAAGTTGTTACTTTGCCAGATGACATTGCAGGACGTTTAGAAGGTAAGTCTTCCCTTGGTCGTCTCGGACTTCTAACCCACTCAACTGCTGGTTTTATTGATCCAGGTTTTTCTGGCCACATCACTTTGGAACTTTCTAACGTTGCTAACTTGCCAGTGAAGTTATTCCCAGGAATGAAAATCGGTCAGCTCTGCCTAATCAAGCTCTCATCTCCGGCTCAGAATCCATACGGATCAGCGGTTTATGGCAGCAGATATCAGGGCCAGCGGGGACCTACAGCAAGCCGTTCATGGCTAAACTTCCATAAGAGCGATATCAAGTAGGTGAAATAAAACCTTC
>CAZUOG010000107.1:0-3081 GCA_964622225.1 uncultured Actinomycetes bacterium
TGGCACTTTAATTTGGGCGCTTGATAAAAATAACCTGTGGCAATCAAGAGTTAAAGAGTGGCAAAAGGAAGGAATGGTAAGAGTTGAGATTCCTAATATTGACGAACAAGATGCTTATCGACTTCCAGATGGTGCCACAGCTGCAGACGGAATGCCTGCTTGGAAAGTTAACTTATTGATTCACGGAGTATGGATTCAATTAGGTGCCGCATTTATTCAATCATGGGATGAAGCAACTCCAATTTTGCGAGCCGCAATCAACGCAACAAAATAAATTTAAATGATGACAAAGATAGATGATCTATGTGCGGTTGATATTGGGCAATCTGGCAGTAGATATTGGTTTAATGGCGAACTAACTTCGTTATCCAGAGCGATGTTTGCGGGAGAACCGGTAGAAGAAACATTGGATGCAATATTCTCCCAAGTTAGTTTCAAAGCATCGACTGTCACGTTAAGTCTCACTGGGCTTTACGGAGACGTGGGAGATGTAAGTAGATTTTTGAAAGTTTGCGCCAAACATCTGGGAGCAAATCAAGTCGCGGTTATAGATGATGGACTTGCCAATTTGGCTGGCAGTCTTCAAGGTGAAAAAGGTGTGGCTTTAACTTTAGGTGGTGGAGTCGTTGCGATTGGTGGAAATGGCGATTTACTCTCTCATTCCGATGGTTTAAGTAGCCATTTTGGTGATGAAGGAAGTGGTTATTGGCTTGGATCTCGAGGTTTAACCCGCGCTCTTGCGACTCGAGATCAGCGGGATAATCATGTTGAATTGATGGAATTCTTTTCTGATGAAATTGCCGCTTACGATGCACTGAAAACTAAGAACGGCCCTGAAGCAGGATTATTGGCAATCACTTCAGCTCACAAGCTATTGCAGGCAGCTGATCGAAATATTGATGTGGCTGTGGCAATTCGAAATGAAGGCGCTCAATTGCTAGCAAAGACCGTCGTTTCTGCATGGCGAAAAGTCGGAAAAGCAGAAGAAAATTTCAAAGTAACTATTTCCGGTGGCTTATCTAAGAATGAAAACTATCGTAAACAGATTTTTGAAGAAATTAGAAAAATAGAACCAAACTCGGAATTTGTTGCATCAAAAGGCGACAACATCGATGGTGCCATTTGGATATCTCAGAATTTAACTCAGGATATCCGTCCTTTGCTTGGTTGGGCTAGGGCTTAAACAGCTTCTTTATTTCTGGTTGCCGCCAAACTAGTTACAGCAGTTACTACCAAAATACCTATGATTGTTAACAAACTTGCTTCGATTGAAACTACTGGCACATGTACGCCGGCTATTTCGTGAGTTCCAATCTCATGGAAAGCCTCGAAGATCATTTTGATACCGATGAAGCCAAGAATGACTGAGAGGCCTTTAGATAGGTAAATGAGTCGCTCTAGTAATTCTTCAAGTAAGAAATAAAGCTGACGCAATCCCATCAGTGCAAAAATATTTGCAGTTGTTACAACATAGGCATTTGTTGTGAGTCCAAAAATCGCTGGAATCGAATCAAGCGAGAAGAGCAAGTTTGTTAGGCCTAGAGCAACCAAACCAATGGTAAATGCGCTAACACCTTTGCTTTCTAGGAATCGGACCATTTTGCCCTCTTCCCATTCGTCTTCTTCACTTTCGCGCGCTAAAGACCATGCCGTATAAATTAAGAATGCTCCAAAGAAGAAGAAAATCCAGCCAAATTTTGAAATCAAAGTAGCTCCAGCAGGAATCATCAGGCCACGAATTCCAATAGTTAGAAGAATTCCCAAAAGCAGCACTAAATGCTGCTTTTCCTTCTCAATTTTCAATTTTCCTAGAATCAAAATAAATACGAAAATGTTGTCGACCGAAAGCGCGTATTCAGTTAACCAACCTGCGAAATATTCTTTCTGCATCACTTTGTCGCCCCAGTGCGGCAAAAGTGCTCCAAAGAGAATTGCTGCTCCTACATAAACAACGGTCCAGAAGGCAGCTTCCGCAATGGTAGTTTTTTTATTTCTACGAAAAATCGCAGCAATTAAATCAAGACTGATGAATGCAACTAAACCGACAATAGTTACTACCCATTCGGTTGTTGAAATCATCTGAAGTGTCCTCTTTCATTGATTGATCTAACTGCTCGAAGACCATCACTTGGCCAGATAGAAAATGAAGAAATTGAGCAAGGGCTGATATCAATATGAAAGAGTGAATTCGGATTTCCTTCTATGACAATGCTAGCCATTTGTTTAACAACACCGTTGTGAGTCACAACTACAACTTTTTGTCCTGGATACTTCTCCGCCAACGCATCAAAAGCCGGTTCGATTCTTGCGGCTAAATCATCATATGACTCGCCACCTGGTGGAGTAAAAGCACTTGATGAAATCCAAGAGGTGTATTCATCTGGCCACTTATCTTTTACTTCCTGAATTGAAAGACCATCCCAATCACCAAAGCTGCATTCGTACCAAACTTCGTCATAAATTGGAGTCAATCCAACTGCCTTACCGATTATTTCCGCAGTTTGAGTAGTGCGTTGCAAAGGTGACGCAATAAGAACGTCGGGCTTTATCTTTGCAATCTCTTTTGCAACAACTTCAGCCTGCGCAATTCCAGTTTCTGTTAAAGGTGGATTCAAATCTCCAATTCCAGAAAATTTACGATCTGGAGTCAAAATCGTTTCGCCGTGGCGCACCATGTACACAAAGGTTGGCACTTCATCTTGGCGCAAACGATCTGTTAAACGATTGGCTGGAACTATTGGTTTAAAGCCATCTACGCGCTCATCTAGTGCCTTATTTGCCAGACGATCTGCGTGTGAATTCTCTTCTCGAGGGATCCATTTATAAGTAACTAAAGAACCATCATGCGCATCTCTTGCGGTTTTCGCCAGAGTGCGCATGCCTTCATTTTTAATCTGCCAGCGGCCTGACATTTGTTCGACTACAAGTTTCGAATCCATCGCCACTTCGATACGAGCAGTTGGATCTATTTTATGAACATAATGCAGCGCTGCAATCAATCCGCTGTATTCAGCCACGTTATTTGTAGCGGTACCGATAAATTCGAAAAGCTCTGCAACGATTTTTCCATTTTCAGAAACA
>CAZUOG010000108.1:0-2967 GCA_964622225.1 uncultured Actinomycetes bacterium
ATGGCTCATTTCGGTACATTTAACGGTAATCCACTGGCTATGGCAGGCGTTCGTGCAATCGACAAGATCTGCACACCAGCGGCGCTTGCTCGTGCTGAGAATTGGAATGATCAAGCGTTATTACGAATTACAGATGTAATCAATGAATACGAACTGCCAGCACATACTGTTGGTTTCGGCGTTAAAGGTTGCATCACTTGGTCTGAAAATCCTGTTCGCAACTATCGTGATTACAAAGCAACTAATTTCCAAATTGCGGAACTTTCATGGCTTTGGTCTATTAACCGTGGCATCATCACTCCTCCTGGTCTTGATGAACAATGGTTAATTTCATTGGCACACGGTCAACGCGAAATTGATATCTTGGTTGAAGATTTCACAGATTTAGCAAAGACACTTCGCGCTTAATCCAATAAACTAGCTCTTATGTCTGAAGAGTTAATTGTTGCTCGCGGCTTAACTAAAAAGTTCGGTGACTTCACTGCGTTAGATGGAATTGATTTCTCTGTTTATCGCGGTGAATCATTTGGGCTACTTGGTCCAAACGGTGCCGGTAAATCAACCACGATGCGAATCATTGGCGCGACTTCACAACGCACAAGTGGTGAAATCACGATTCTCGGTAAAGATCCGGAGAAATTTGGCCCACAGATTCGTGCCCACCTTGGAGTAATTCCTCAAAAAGATAATCTTGATGAACAATTAACAGTTACCGAAAATCTTTACATTTACGGACGATACTTTGGTTTAGCAAATAAATTCATCAAAGGGAAAATAGATGAGCTACTTGAATTTGCTCAACTCGAAGAAAAACGCGATGCCAAAGTTGAATCTCTATCTGGCGGTATGAAGCGCAGATTAACTATTGCTCGAGCATTGGTTTCTGAACCAGATATTTTGATGCTCGATGAACCAACTACTGGCTTAGATCCGCAAGCTCGTCACATTCTGTGGGACCGCCTATTCCGATTAAAAGAGAAAGGTGTAACGCTGGTTATTACCACTCACTTTATGGATGAAGCCGAACAACTATGTGAGAGATTGATTGTGATTGATCGCGGAAAAATCATGGCCGAAGGCTCACCTTCTGATCTCATTAAACGTTACTCCTCAAAAGAAGTGCTTGAAATTCGTTTTGGTTCTGAGAATAATGAAATCATCGCAGAACAACTAAAAGATAAATGCGAACGACTTGAGGTGCTACCTGATCGAATTCTGATGTATGCAGAAGACGCCGAACATGCTTTAGAAGAAATTATGCGCGCAAATATGCATCCAAAAACTTCACTTGTTCGACGTTCATCACTTGAAGATGTTTTCTTGCACCTAACTGGAAGAACTTTGATCGAATAATGCGCAAAGTTGCCACTATGGGTTCTCGTTATGTTCTACAAGCACGTCTTGTAAACATGAAGAAATTCTCAAAAATAATTATTCTTTATTCGGTTGCAAATCCACTTCTATATTTATTGGCAATTGGTGCAGGCGTAGGAACATTAATCAATAAAAATAGCGGTGGGATTGATGGAGTTCCTTATTTGGTCTTCTTAGCTCCGGCGCTTCTTGCAAATGCGGCAATTCAAGGTTCAATGGATGAAACCGTCTTTCCAACTTTAGGTGGCTTTCTCTGGAATAAAACTTTTTATGGAATGAACGCAACTCCATTAGGTGGCCGCGAAATTGCACTTGGTGTTTATTGGGCAGCCATGGTAAGAAATGTATTTACTGTTGTTTGCTACTACTTAGTGATGATGTTCTTTGGTGTACTCAAAGCGCCACATGCATGGCTTGCCATTCCTGCAGGAATCATGTCCGGGGCCGCTTTTGGCGCGGTGATGTTGGCTTTTGCTGGAAACATCACAAATGAAGATCACTTCTTTACCTTTGTGGGTAGATTTGTTATTCAACCAATGTTTTTCCTTAGTGGAACCTTCTTTCCTTTAGATTCCATACCGCTTTATTTACGCTGGATTGGTTGGATTTCTCCCCTATGGCACGCCACTGATTTAGGACGATATCTGACGTATGGTCGAGATATTCCAGTCGCACTTGTTTGGACTCACGTTATTTATCTCTTCGCTCTTATTGTGATTGGGCTTTTATTAGCATTTAGAGCTTTCGGAAAGCGATTAGCAAAATGAGTTTCTTAAGTGCGATCGCAATTGCTGAAAAGCGAAAAGGTAAACCTGGTGAAGGTATTTACTCTGGTAGGTCACGAGTTGTTCTAGAGCGCAGTTGGTTGCAATTTAAGTCTTCAGCTTGGATTGTTGTGGCATCTGGATTTATTGAACCCTTACTTAACTTAGTGGTTTTTGGATTTGGGGTTGGTCATTACATCGGGAAAATTACATTAGATAATGGCCAAAACGTGAGTTACGCATCGTTTATCGTTCCTGGATTATTAGCTTCCGCTGCCATGATGGGTGCAATCATGGATGCCACTTGGAATGTATTTTTTAAAATGCATGAGTCACGTTTGTATCACGCAATGCTTGCAACTTCGCTTGGCCCAATGGATGTTGCACTAGGTGAAATTGCATGGGCATTGCTTCGCGGTGCGCTTTATTCAACTGCATTTATGGTTGTAGTGACACCTTTAGGATTAATCGAATCTTGGTGGGGATTACTTGCCGTACCGGCTGGAGCGTTAATTGGTTTTGGTTTTGCAGCACTTGGTATGGCCTGCACAAGCTATATGACATATATTCAACATATGGGCCTTATAAGTATCGTACTTTTACCATTCACACTGTTTAGTGGATCATTCTTTCCGCTTTCAATACTTCCAAATTGGTTAGCAAGCATTATCTATTGGACTCCGTTAACTCAAGGAATAGATTTGATGCGCATGCTTACTTTGGGAACAGTGGATGGTTCGATATTTGTTCATATTGTATATTTCTTAGTATTTATTGCTGGCGGGCTCTATTTCACTACTCGACGCCTAAATGCCTTATTTATGAAGTA
>CAZUOG010000109.1:0-2955 GCA_964622225.1 uncultured Actinomycetes bacterium
ATGGCTTTGGGTTCATTTGTAGCTATCGCTCAACGCGATGTAAAGCGCATGCTTGCGTATTCATCAATCGCGCATGCAGGGTTCTTATTAGCTGGTGTTTATGCACTTAGCGGCACCGGTTTAAGCGCAACTATCTTCTACTTAGCAACATACGGTTTAACAACAGTTGGTGCGTTTGCAATCGTGACTTTGATTCGCGATGCAAATGGCGAAGTAACTGATCTAAATCGTTGGGCTGGACTTGCAAAGCGTTCACCATTGGTAGCGACTTTGTTTGCAACCTACTTACTTGGATTTGCTGGAATTCCGTTAACTGCGGGATTCATCGGAAAGTTTTCAATTTTTTCTGCAGCATACGAAGCAGGTGGCAAGGCGCTGGTAATTGCTGGTGTACTTTCATCTGCAGTTGCAGCGTTCTTCTACATACGTGTAATCGTATTGATGTTCTTTAAAGATGCAGCCGAAGATGGAACCACAGTTGTAATTCCTTCAGCGCTAACTCGCAGCGTGGTACTAATTAGCGGAATCGCGACAATACTTTTCGGAGTTGTACCACAGCCGCTAATTAACTTCATCAACACATACGCAAGCTTTATACGTTAATAATGGCCGCTTTCGGTATTCCTAGTCTTTCGCCGGAACTTGAGGCAACAATTGCTTCAAGTTTGGCGGATGTCGAAAGCATTTTAAATGACCGTATTCAAGGCAAATATCTTTTTGCCAATGAAACATCACGTCATTTGGTTGTTGCAGGTGGCAAACGTTTCCGTCCATTAATTACTATTCTGGGTTCGCTAGTCGGTACTGGAGTCAACGAGCGAGTACTTAAAGCTGCGGCAGTCTGCGAGCTAACGCACTTAGCAACTTTGTATCACGATGATGTTATGGATGAGGCGCCACTACGTCGTGGGGTAGAGAGCGCTAATAGCCGCTGGGGAAATTCTGTTGCGATACTTACAGGCGATTACCTATTTGCAAAAATGTCCCAGATTTTGGCGGAATTAGGACCAGAAGCGGTCAAATTACAAGCTGATACCTTCGAGCGATTGGTAATCGGCCAAATTCTGGAAACCCAAGGTCCAGGAAGTGGCGCTGATCCATTAGAACATTATTTACAAGTAGTTGCAGATAAAACTGGTTCATTAATTGCCACCTCATTACGTTTTGGTGCGATGTTTGCAGGTTGCACCAAAGAAGGAATCGAAACATTAACTGAATTCGGCGAAAAGATCGGCATCGCTTTCCAATTAGCTGATGACATCATTGACATTGCAAGTGATTCATTAGATTCAGGTAAAACTCCTGGTACTGATTTGCGTGAAGGTATTCCAACTTTGGTAACACTTAATGCGATGAAATCAAATGATCCAAAAGATGCATCATTGAAACTTGCGCTCTCTGGACCAATCAAGTCAGAAGAGAAAGTTCAGTGGGTAATTCAAGAACTTCGAAACCATAAAGCTATTGCAGAATCTCGTCTACAGTTACAAACCATTGCAAAAGAAGCTCGTGCCGCATTGGGACCATTACCAATTAGTGAAACCAGTACTGCGCTTTATTCTCTATGCGATTTAGTTATTGACCGAGTTGGTTGATCTAATTAGATCAACCGCCAGAGCAAATAACGCACCCCAGATAATTAAGAAACCAGCCCAGCGCGCAGCAGGCATTGATTCATGTCTAATCCAAACTCCAATTGAAAATTGCAATGTTGGAGTTATGTATTGGATCAGACCAAGAGTTGAATAAGGTAGGCGAGTTGCTGCGCCATTAAAAAGTAATAATGGAATTGCGGTTACCGCACCAGCGGCAGTCAAAAGCAGAGTTAAGCCTGGTGTATGACCCCATTGCCCCTGACCTTGAGAAGATAAATATAATAAATACCCTGCGTATGGAATAAACGAAATTAGCGTTTCGATAGCTAAACCTTCTAGCGCCCCTAAATTTAAGCGCTTTTTAATTAATCCATATGAACCCCAAGAAGCGGCCAATGTAAGGGCAATCCAAGGCAAGCGACCGTAGTCGATCGTTAGAACAATAACGCCGACCGCGCCAATTCCGACCGCGAGCCACTGCAATTTTCGTAGCTTCTCTTTTAACAAAATAACGCCAAAAGCAATGATAAATAGCGGATTTATGTAATAACCGAGAGATGCTTCAATGACGTGACCATGATTAGTTGCCCAGATATAGACCAACCAATTAACAGAAATCAAAGCTGAAGCAAATACCAAACGTATAAAAACTTTCTTAGTAAACATCAAATCAAACATATGCCGTAATTGTTTTTGGTAAGCCAAAACAATCAGACAGAAAATTGACGTCCAAGTTGCTCGATGCGAAACGATTTCAAAAGCCGTTGCAGGTTTTAGCAGTGGCCAATAAAGAGGGAAGAGACCCCAAAGTACGTGAGCGGAGATTCCGAAAGTTAGACCAAGTTTGTATTTGTTCACTTGAGACTATCGATAGTTTGTAAACTGAACTGCGAAATCCAATGATGCATTCTTTACTAAAGCAATTACTTCTTGAAGATCATCACGTGATTTACTTGAAACTCTGAGTTCGTCTCCTTGAATCTGAGTTTTGACCGCTTTAGGACCTTCGTCCTTAATTAATTTGGCAACTTTTTTAGCATTCTCAGTTGAGATGCCTTCTTTAAGTGGGCAATTAATTTTTGTAACTTTTCCAGATTGCTGTGGCTCAGATGGATCTAGATGCTTGAGTGAAACATTGCGCTTAATCATTTTCTCTTTAAGCACTTCAAGCGCTGCTTTAGCGCGCTCTTCGGTTCCGGATTCAATCTTGATTACATCGCCGCTCATCTCAATAGTGGTTCCGGTGCCTTTGAAATCAAAACGGGTATCAAGTTCACGGGAAGCTTGGTTGACCGCGTTATCTAACTCTGCGCGATCAATTTTTGAAACGATATCGAAACTGCTATCAGCCATGTGGTTA
>CAZUOG010000110.1:0-2944 GCA_964622225.1 uncultured Actinomycetes bacterium
TTTGCCGCAGTTTGAAGTGCTGCTTGGGCTGCACGATATTGAATTGAATGCAAAACACAAAGCTTTAATTAAGAAACTTGGCGCTCGCAAAGTAAGAGTTTCACATCAGAAATTTCCAAAGTCAGCAACTCTTGGAGAAATTCTTACTTCACTCTGCGAAAAATCAACTGGCGAATATATTTCAAAAATAGATGATGACGATTATTACGGCCCAGAACATCTTCGAGATTTAGTTGATACTGCTTTAGATACTAAAGCTGAAGTTGTGGGCCGCGCCATGTATTATGTTTATCTAGAACCACTTTCTCTATCAGTTCGCAGATATTCACCAAATGGAATTCAAGCAGTTGAGCTCTGGAGCGAATGGGTCTGTGGCGGCACTATTTTGGTAAAGCGAGAAGCAGCAAAAAACGCTGGTTATTTCGGGGCTGGCACTACGGCGGTTGATAAATATTTGCTTAGCCATGTAACTGAAAATGGCGGCAAGATTTATCGTACCTTTGGCGCCGGCTATATTTACCGACGATCATTTACGGCACATACCTATGTAACCAACTATTCAAAGTATTTAAACAACGCCAATGAACAACGCGTTGGAATTTGGCCTGATCCGATATTTGGGACCAAATAATGGCGCAGACGTTTAGATTTGAACGCCCAGATAATCTGGAGATACTGCGTCAGACAAATTTATCTGTGGCAGTGGTAATTTCTTGCCGCGGAGGACAAGAGAAACTCGATTTAACTCTGGCTTCAATTGCAGCGCAGAGTTACCCAAGCAAATTGGTAAGCGTTTATATTGTTGATGATGGCAGTGAACCTGCGCTGAAATTACCAAAAATTCGCCCTGCTAAAACCAAGATCATTAACTATAAAAATGATCCGAAAAAATGGGGCAAAACCAAAGCAAGCAATGCGGTAACTTCTAACCTAAAAGAAGATGTTCTCTGGTTTGTTGATGCAGATATGGTTTTTGATCCAGACCATTTAGCTCATCACATGAAATGGCACCATGATGCAGATGATTACGCAGTGCTTGGATGGAAGCGCTTTGTTAAAGAATGGAATTACACACCTGCTCAATTAAAGAAATCTCTGGATGACTCTGAATTTCTTGATTTACATGAAGAACATTGGGGCAAAGAACTCTGGGAAATTCGTAGCGAAAAAACAAATGATTTGCGCAATCCAGGTATTGAGGGATTTAGAAACTTTGTTGGAGCTACCTTCTCAATTACTAACAAGAATTGGAAGCTACTTGGCGGCTATAACCCTGATTTAGTCACCGGTGAAGATGTAGAACTTGGTTATCGAATACAACAGTCTGGTTTCAGAATGGTGGCTGATCGCCAAGCTCTTTCTTGGCACCTTGGTTATTCAACTTATGAGAAATTCTCCGAGGATCTAAAGCGTCACAACGATCCTGCTTTAGCGCAATACATTGCAGAGCAGCGAACCACTCGAGAGCGCAGCATTCATAGATTTAAAGTTTCCACTTATGAAGTAGTTGTAGATGGGCGCTCATGCACGTTAAAGCAACTGCTAGATCACAAAGCCGAGTTGTTATCTTTAAGTGGTACCCAAGCAGATTTCATCTTGCTTGGTAATTGGAGTGATTTAAACAAGAGATATTCACCGACAACAGATGAATATGCAAATTTGCGCGAAATCCATGCCTGGCTCAAGGGTGATTCCCAATTTAAGTTTGTGGAACTAGCTCGTGATGCGAATTTACGAATCGAAGAGATTCTAGATTTGTATGCAAACAATCATGTTCCGATTCGAATTTTCATTGAAGGTGATTTCAAAGTAAGTCTTAAAGATTTAGTGAGCCACCTTCGACTTACTGAAAATGGCCTTTTAGGCTTGGTAAATGAGCAAGATAAGCGTGCTTTTGCGGTGCTCAATTCAGCTCTGGCTCGCGCTCGACGCACCAAAGGCGATGTTTATCAGAACATTTCAGAGCAATTTGGTATGCACTGGATGATTTATAACGACAATTACGAAAAGACTTATCGAAAGTTGTCTGCGGACTCGGGAATCAAGCACACCGTGACGGCGCGAGGAATGCGTTATTTAAAGCGCGAATTACGGAAAGTTAACTCTCCAAAGCAGTTGTTGGCATTCATCAAAAAGAGTTTGAAAATCGTAAAGAAGAGATTGCTTTCTAATGGGCGTTAAGCCAACCATTATCTTTGCTACAAGCAATGGAATCGGTATGGGCCACCTTGCTCGTGCAACTGCCATTTCAAAAGCTCTAAAGTCGGATGCGGAACCAATCATTGTTTCTATGGCATCTGGCATTGCAGAAATTCCAGATGCATTTGGATTTAGATGTGAATATTTGCCGGGCGAAGATCGCCAGTGGATGTCTCGTTCTAATTGGGATTTTTACATTCGTGATCGCATCACGGCGTTAATCGATGAAACAAATGCAAAGGTAGTTGTTTTTGACGGGGTGATTCCGCATGCTGGCTTTATTGCAGCTCGCAATTCGCGTCCAGGAGTAAAACTGGTTTGGATGCGCCGTGGACTTTGGCAGAAGAAAGTCCACCGATTTGCGCTGCCAATTCAATCTAAAGCAATGGATTTGATTATCGAACCCGGTGATTACGCATTTGCATATGATCATGGCCCAACTTCAAAACGAACTGAAGCGCTTCGAAGTGCACCAGTTTCTTTGTATCAATCTAACGAGGCTTTAGATCGAGAAAGTTCTATGAAGGCGCTTGGTCTTGATCCAAATCGTCCGGCAGTTTTGGTGCAGCTGGGAACCGGAGCTTATGATGCTAATCAGAAAATGACTGCAGCGCTCAAGGGTTTGAAAGATTGGCCAAATCTCCAGGTGGTTTTAACTAAAGAACCCATTGATAAACAAGGAAATTCGCTAGCTCCGGCAGGCCTAGATCTCCGCGCAATTAGATACTTCCCATTGGCCAAGGTA
>CAZUOG010000111.1:0-2791 GCA_964622225.1 uncultured Actinomycetes bacterium
CGACTTGTCGAAGCTGGCACAAAGATTGTGCAACTTGGATATTCACCAGAAGGTGAAATTGATGATGCAGTTGATCAAGCGCAAGCTGAGGTTTATCAAGTCACAGAACGCCGCTCATCAGAAGATTACATAATTCTTAATGAGTTACTTGAGCAAACATTTGATGAAATGGAACGCATCTCAAAAGGTGTTGGTCCAGAAGGTGTATTAACTGGTTTCCGCGATTTAGATAAATTGACAAACGGTTTCCATCCAGGAAACATGATCGTTGTTGCAGCGCGTCCTGCAGTTGGTAAATCAACTCTCGCGCTCGACATCGTTCGTAATGCGGCAATTCACGATAAGAAGACTTCCGTCATTTTCTCTCTTGAAATGTCGCGCTCTGAAATCACCATGCGTATGTTGTCTGCCGAAGCACGTGTCGCGCTAAATAGCATTCGTAGTGGTGCCTTATCTGACGATGAATGGGCGCGATTAGCGCGACGCATGGGAGAAATCTCTGATGCGCCGCTATTTATCGACGATTCACCGAACTTATCAATGATGGAAATTCGCGCTAAAGCACGCCGTTTAAAGCAGCGCCATGACCTCAAATTAATCGTTATCGATTACTTGCAGTTGATGTCCTCTGGCAAACGCGTTGAAAACCGTCAACAAGAAGTATCTGAATTCTCTCGTCACCTTAAATTGATGGCGAAAGAATTAGATATTCCAGTTATTGCAATCTCACAGCTAAACCGTGGACCAGAACAACGCGCTGATAAAAAACCGATGCTCTCTGATCTTCGTGAATCAGGTTCTATCGAACAGGATGCGGACATGGTTATCTTGTTACACCGCGAAGATTTATACGACAAACAAAATCGTTCTGGTGAAGCTGATCTATTAGTTGTTAAGCACCGTAACGGTCCAACACGTGATTTAACTGTATCTGCACAGCTTCACTTCTCAAGATTTGTTGATATGCCTGCAAATATGGGAAGTGCAGACTTTACTCAGGCACGATCTGCTGAGTAGTTGATCTCACTTTAGTTGCAATATAAATTCCAGCAATCACCGCAGCTGCTCCGACTAACTGCACTGCATTAAATGTTTCAGATAGCCATATCCATGCGAATATTCCAGCGAGAACTGGTTCCAGCATTCCAATGATTGCAGCAGATGAGGCATTGGTTTTTGTAATTCCAATTAGATTTCCGGTGTAAGGAATTAAAGTTCCAACCACAATCACAAACATAATTAACATCCAACCGCTGGCATTGGTACCAGCAAGTTGTCCGCGCAAATCAATTTGTTTGGTGAAAATTTCTGTCGGATATTTCCAAAGCGGCAATGTGATCCACCAGAACAGCATTGAAATTCCAAAACCATAAAGCATCAAAGTTTCAGTTGCTGCGCGCTTGCCCCATTTTTCACCGAGTAGAAAATATGCAGTCAACGCAAATGCATCTAAGAATGCGGCGATGATTCCAATGCCATCGAAAGTTAAACCTTGCCAGACCTGGGCAATTAGCAAGAGTCCAGAGAAAGCTAAGAGCACCGCTAGCCACATCGTGCGCGGCACATATTGTTTTCGCACATATCTAATCCAGAGCGTGATCCAGATAGGCGCAGTAAATTCGATAATTAAACCCACAGAGACTGGCATGCGCACGATGGCCACGAAATAAAAGGCTTGTACGCCTGCATATCCGATGATTCCGTAGATCAACATCTCCGGAAGAGCCTTTAAATCAAACTTTAGCGCGCTCCGTTTAAAGAGAAGTAGGTAAATTAAAAAGGCAGTGAAAGCTCCAGTTGAGCGAATCTCAGCCAAACGCCAAGGCGAAAGTCCAGCTTCGAGAACTAATTTAGAGACGATGCCATTTAAAGAGAAAGCGAATGCGGCTATAAAAAGCGCAATGACGCCTTTTCTCTGGTTACTCACCGAGGAAGTCTAGCGGGAATTAGAAGGCTTTCTCTGGAATCTCCATGATTGATCCATCGGTCGCTTCTGCAATCTTTCGCTCTGCAGTTAAATGTGGCAGAACCACATTTACGAAATGTTTTGCAGCGGCAATCTTTCCAATATAGAAATCATCTGCAGGCTTTGCTGCTGCGATCTCAGCCATACGAAGCAGTAACCAACCAATTATTACATCGCCTGCGGCAAAAAGCGCACGCGTGGTATTTAAACCAACTTTGTAAATCTCTTCAGGCTTTGATTGTGAAGCCATTGCATGGCCGACCAAAGTTGTAATGATGCCTTGGAAATCACCAAGTGCTTTGAGAAGTTTTGCTTTCTCATCAACTAGTGGTCCACCTGATTCGCAGAAGTTTTTAATTTCTGTACCAAGTGTCATAAGTGTTGCGCCGTTATCGCGAACAATTTTGCGGAAGAAGAAATCCAAACCTTGGATTGCAGTAGTGCCTTCATACAAAGTATCAATCTTTGCATCGCGAACATATTGTTCTAGCGGCCAATCTTGAGTAAATCCGGATCCACCAAATGTCTGCAAGCTCTCTGTTCCAAGAAGTGTCCATGACTTTTCACTTCCGTAACCTTTAACAATCGGAAGCAATAAATCATTTAGCGCTTCAAGAGATTTCTTTTTCGCCTCATCCTTTTCCAACATAATTGAATCTTGAATAGAAGCGGTATAAAGAACTAACGCGCGCATACCTTCTGCGTAAGCCTTTTGAGTAAGTAGCGAACGACGCACATCTGGGTGGTGAATGATGGTTACGCGCGGAGATGCTTTATCTAGCTGCTTAGTTAAATCTGGGCCCTGTACGCGTGATTTCGCATAAG
>CAZUOG010000112.1:0-1608 GCA_964622225.1 uncultured Actinomycetes bacterium
AATTACAGCTTTTACATCAGATTCAAAAAATAAAGTAATTTTTCGAACCTCTGCACTTAATCTAGATTGATCAATTGCGTCAGCAATTACCTCCGCGATTTCAAAATTCTTTCCATTTTTCAATGGATCATCATCCTGTAATCTAGATAAATTGATAATCTCTTGAACTAATTCTGATAGTCTTTTAGCTTCGGTTTGCATTCTGGATGCGAACTTCACAATGGCTTCCGGATCATTACTAGCTTCTAAAACCGCTTCACTTAATATAGAAAGCGCACCAATAGGAGTCTTCAGTTCATGTGAAATATTTGCCACAAAGTCTCTGCGAATTGAATCTAATCTACGAATCTCAGAATCATCAAAGATTAAAACAGCAATTAATCCTTCATCACCCAGCGGTGTTACGCGAACTAGTAGATCATGGGTTCCAGCACCAATTGGACCACGAGGCAGCTCCAATGTGGCCTCTTGTAAATCACCAGAACGTCGAACCGCTCTTACTAGATTAACTAAATCTGAATTTTGAATTTTTTCATCTTTAATCAGGTTAAAAGTTGTTATTCCATCTGAATAGTAGATAACAGCTTCACCTGGTGCCACAACTATTGATTCCGCATCAATTGCGTGTAGTAAATCAAAACTTTGAGTCGAAAGATCAATTGAATTTTTTGTGGTTTGCGAATCTGAATTCTCTCGATCTTTAAATAACCACATCACCCCCGTATCGTATGAGTTCTGCATAACTTGCGTGTACCAACCTTCGAGCCCTTGCGTAAATAAGCCATTTTTTAACCTTTTATTTAAGACCTGTTCACTTTTCTACCCGCACAAATGAGCCTTAACCACTACCGTTATCCCATGCGCGATCAATTTCATGAAGAGTTAGACGCCGTTGGCGCCACCCTGGTTCAAATGGCTGGGCTAGTGAAGATCGCTATGGAAAATGCAACTACTGCTCTTCTAACAGCAGATTTAGCAATTGCTGAAAAAGTTATCCAAGAAGATTCAATTATTGATGAAATGCAACATGAGCTAGATGCCAGAACTATTAATTTAATGGCACGTCAACAACCAGTTGCATCTGATTTAAGAACTTTAGTTACCTCACTTCGTATGTCAGCGGATCTTGAACGTATGGGTGATTTAGCTCATCACATTGCAAAATCAGCTCGTATGAGATTCCCTGGAACTGCAGTTCCACCAGAGCTATCTTTAACAATTGAGGAGATGGGTCGGGTTTGTTCTAAAATTATTGAAAAGGTTGCTGTTGTTCTAGATACTAGAGATGCTGATCGTGCGCTTGAAATTGAAAAAGATGATGATGAAATGGATAAATTGCACCGCAAAATTATTTCAACATTGCTTGAACCAAATTGGAAACATGGTGTTGAAACCGCAATCGATATGACTCTTTTGGGTCGTTACTACGAGCGCTGCGCAGATCATGCGGTATCTATCGCACGACGTGTTTACTTCTTAGTTAAAGGCGAGTTCGCTTCAGATAGTAAGTAACTTACTTCTTTCCCTGGTTAGCAACCGCTTCAATCGCTGCCTTCGCAGCATCTGGATCTAAGTACTCGCCACCTTTTTTAATTGGTTCAAAATCTG
>CAZUOG010000112.1:1728-2752 GCA_964622225.1 uncultured Actinomycetes bacterium
TGGCTCAAAATCTGCATCAAACTCGTACAGCAATGGAATTCCAGTTGGAATATTTACGCCAGCGATATCTGTGTCAGAAATACAATCGATGTGTTTAACAATCGCACGGATTGAATTTCCATGAGCTGTAACTAAAACAGTTTTACCACTTCGCATATCGGTAGAAATTTCACCCGTTAGGTAAGGAATCATTCGATCAACAACATCTTTTAAGCATTCAGTCTTTGGCATTGCCGAACCTAAATCTGCGTAACGCACATCTTTACTTTGTGAATATTGATCATTGTCATCAATTGGTGGTGGTGGAACATCAAATGATCTGCGCCAAAGTTGGAACTGTTCCTCACCATACTCTTTTAACGTTGCAGCTTTATCTTTGCCTTGTAGGGCGCCGTAATGTCGCTCATTTAATCGCCAACTTCTTTTCACTGGAATCCAATGGCGATCGCATGCGTCTAAAGCTAATTGGGAGGTAGTTATTGCTCTACGTAGAAGTGATGTGTGAACAATATCTGGCAGTAAATTTCGCTCCTTCAATAATTGACCACCACGCTTTGCCTCTTCAACACCTTTGGCGGAAAGTGAAACATCTACCCAGCCAGTAAATAAATTTTTAGCATTCCATTCACTCTCACCGTGACGAAGCAAAATTAATTTCATGTGACTATCTTGCCATACTCAAATTAAGTGCTTAAAAGCTTGCAGATTGGCAAGTGATTCACCACGAGATACTCGCCAAGCCCACTCGCGACGAATTGCAGATGAGAAACCAAGTTCAAGTAATGGATTAAAGGTTGAATCTGAGTATTGAAGTACCGCGCCAAGAATTCGATCAATCTCTCGCTCATTTATTGCTGCAAGTGGCAATCTGCCAACTAAATAAATATCACCAAGCTCATTAAGAGCAAAGGCAACTGAGTACATTGATGCGTTCTTCTTTAGCAAGAACTCATAAACCGCCTCCTGATTTTCATCAGGTTTTCTAATCACAAATGCGTTAATACTTAATGAGTGATCGCCGATA
>CAZUOG010000113.1:0-2737 GCA_964622225.1 uncultured Actinomycetes bacterium
TCAAAGGATTTAGCAAAAACCCTTATCTCTCTCTTAAAAGATGATAAGAATCGAGAAATGTTGGCAAGTAATGGAAAGTTAAGTGCTCAGAAATATGATTGGCAAGTAGTTGCAGAACAAATTGAGAACATCTATGAGATGGCTATTGCTGGTGGACAGCGAGTTACGTTGGCATCGGAAAACAGATTTTGGAGCCGACGATGAGTCTTGAGAGTTTTTTTGCCATATTACTTGTTGTAATACTTGGGTGGTATATCTCATTTTCGGCTTCTAGATTAGATCGACTGCATCATCGGGTCGAAACATCCTGGGCAATCCTTGATTCATTACTGCACCAGCGTGCTGCGCTTGCTCACGAAATTGTGGCTGAATCAAATCTTGATCCGGCTACAGCATATTTAATTTCAGCATCTGCAAGTGCTGCTCGATTTGCCAATCCGGAAGAAAGGTCTGCTGCCGAGAGTGTTTTATCGGAGTCATTAAAGCTTGTTCAGTCAGCGGCGCGCAACGAGTTGCTAGAACTACCAACACCGCTGTTAGTAGAACTCTCAGATTTAACAACCAAAGTTAAATTGGCAATTAATATTCATGTGGAATCAGTAAATGCGACCAGAAATGTGCGTAAGAAAATATTTATAAGGCTTTTTCGTTTAGCAGGAAAAGCTCCGCTACCTGTTCGGTATGCATTTGAGGATGATGTTCTTGAGCCAACAGACCTGCCACAGTTATAAAGATGGAATCTACCGGTAGCAATTTGCCATCGAAACGTAAATGGGCCAAGCGGCTATTAATCCCTGCTACTTTAATATTTTTGCTTCTTGCAAGCAACGCAATATCACCACTTTCCGACTTTATTACTAAAGAAGAAGTTGAAAAGAATTTATTAAATGGTTTAGCAGGGAGCAACAATCAAATTCTTGTGGTGAAAGTAGATGACACAAAAGAGGCAAGACCTCAAATTGGCCTTGAAGATGCCGACGTTGTTTATGTAGAGCAGGTTGAGGCAGGCTTAACTCGCATCGCCGCAATCTATTCATCAACACTGCCGGAAATAATCGGGCCGGTTAGATCTGCCCGTATTTCAGATATTGAATTGTTAGCTCAGTTTGGCAGAGTTGGTTTGGCATACTCCGGCGCGCAAAGCAAAATGCGTCCGGTCCTTGCTGCAGCAAATATTGAGAATTTATCAGCAGAGCGAAATCCACCCTCGATCTATTTAAAAGATCTGGAGCGTTCCGGACCGGTAAACATGATTCTGAAGCCAGCGCTATTACTAGAAAGAGCGAACGCAAAAGCTACGACAGAGATAGATTCTCCAAAGGTTGCACCTTGGAGTTTTGGAGATGCGCCAAAGCTTGGTGTTGCAACTATTGCAGCAAAAATTAAATGGCCAAATGCTAGATATGAATTAAAGTGGAATGAAACCGATAAGAGATATCTCATCTACTTCAACGGAGAACCAAATTTGGCTGCATCCGGAACTCAATTAAAAGTAGATACCGCGATTATTCAATTAGTTTCAATTACTCCATCTATCTATGGAGATAAATTTGGTGGCATCACGCCATTTTCTAAAACAATCGGAAGTGGCAAAGCAATCATGTTGCGAGATGGATTTAGTTATAAGCTAACTTGGCAAAGAGATATGGAAACAGATGTAACTACCTGGCTAGATGAAGATGGAAAAGTTGCAAATTTCAAGCCGGGCAAGATTTGGATATTTTTAACCGATAATGCCCCGGTCTTGGCCCCTTGATCACTTTTTGTGTGTGTTACCTCGCTTTTTAACTGTCTTTGGCAGGTGAAAGTAATTAGTACACTTAGAGCCTACATATTGCTATTGGGGGAATGATGTCCAAGGAAACAGGCACAGCACGAGTAAAGCGCGGCATGGCAGAGATGCTAAAGGGCGGCGTAATTATGGATGTTGTAAATGTTGAGCAAGCCAAGATTGCCGAAGATGCAGGTGCAGTTGCGGTAATGGCGCTAGAGCGCGTACCAGCAGATATCCGCGCACAAGGTGGCGTAGCTCGCATGTCAGATCCCGACATGATTACGGCAATACAAGCTGCCGTTTCTATTCCAGTTATGGCTAAAGCAAGAATTGGCCATTTTGTGGAAGCGCAAGTATTACAAACACTTGGTGTTGATTACATTGATGAGTCAGAGGTTTTAACTCCAGCTGATTACGCAAACCATATCGATAAATGGAATTTCACCATCCCGTTTGTATGTGGTGCAACAAATCTTGGTGAAGCACTTCGTCGTATTAATGAAGGTGCGGCAATGATTAGATCAAAGGGTGAGGCTGGAACTGGCGATGTTTCAAATGCCACAACTCACATGCGCACAATCTCAGCAGAGATTCGCAGATTAACTTCGATGCGTGAGGATGAATTGTTTGTTGCCGCAAAAGAATTACAAGCACCATATGAATTAGTAAAAGAGGTTGCTAGCACTGGCAAGCTCCCAGTTGTGTTATTTACCGCTGGTGGAATTGCAACACCTGCAGATGCAGCAATGATGATGCAATTAGGTGCAGATGGTGTATTCGTAGGATCTGGAATTTTCAAATCTGGCGATCCAGCAAAACGTGCGGCTGCCTGTGTTAAGGCTGTTACTTACTTCACCGATGCAAAGGTTGTTGCTGAAGTATCTCGAGGCCTAGGAGAAGCAATGGTTGGCATAAATGTTGCTGATATTCCTGTGCCACACCGTCTTGCGGAGCGGGGCTGGT
>CAZUOG010000114.1:0-2530 GCA_964622225.1 uncultured Actinomycetes bacterium
CAAGTAATTGGTGTATTTGCAGGCCTTCGTCCGTTAGTGGCAAATAAAAAAGCAACTGAAACCACAAAGCTATCTCGTGAACATACTGTAGATAGACCAATTCCGGGCTTTGTAAGTTTGGCCGGCGGTAAATACACCACTTACAGAGTTATGGCTAAAGATGCTGTAGATATGGCAATTAACGATATTGAAAAATTAACAAGCGAAAGTATTACTAATAAACTACCAATTATCGGAGCAGATGGTTATTGGGCACTTGCTCAACAAGTTGAATCATTGGCAGGAAAATATAATTTAAAACAAGAAACCATCACGCATCTTCTTAATCGTTACGGTTCTGATATTTCGGACATTATTGAATTAATTGAAGATGATCGAAAACTGGTTGCACTGATTTCGCGACATTTGCCGTACTTAAAAGCAGAGATTGTTTATGCTGTTACCGCAGAAGGCGCTCAGTCGGTTTCAGATGTTTTAGAGCGCCGAACAAGAATTTGGTTTGAGGCTCCTAACTTTGGAATTGATTTAGCTCCTGCGACTGCAGATTTGATTGCACCTTACTTAGGTTGGAAAGCAGCGCAAAAGAAAGCTTCCGTTGCTCAATACCAAGCTTTAGTTGATGCCGCTAAAAAATCTGCCGCAAAACTTATAAATTAATTGATTATTTGACCCTTGCAAGCATCTGCGGGAACCTTTGTAGAGGTACCAGGTTTCGGACTAGGGGAAACTGTAGGTGTCGGTTTAACGCCTTCTCCCATAACAATTTGAATCGGGATTTCTGCTTTCGCATGTGTTCCTGATTGATCAAAGAATTGCAATATGGCATCCCAAGTTCCTACAGGAATTCCTTTAACAGTTAAATTAAATGAACCATTTTTTGCGCGAACCGCGCTTTGATCCAAAAGAATCTTGCTATCTGGCAAGATTAATTTAACTGTGCCAGTTACTACAGGAAGCCCGCTTGGCCGATTCACATTGATGAGGAATGTCGCTGGTTTGTCGCTTGTTGAATAGGTGGCATTAATTAAACCTATTGAAGTTGGTTCGTTTACCGGCATCATGTCAGTGACTTGAGGAATCCAAATTCCTTTTGTTAATTCCACAAATGAATTAATATCTCCGCGATAAACATTTAAATCTACTCGTCCGCTGGGTACGCCATATTTCTTTCCGATGCCACATGATGTGTATTGCCACATCACCCAATCAGATGAGCAAGTAGATGTGGTCCAAGAGTGCACGTAACAGCCACTTAGTTTCTGTCCAGGCTGTCCCAAAGGATCTGCGGGGTTGATTCCATATTGTGCTTGCCATAATGGATAGTTTCGCAATTCTGGAGTTCGTACCATCGCATTTTCAAGGAATTGCGAATATGAGTAGAGCATAGGTGTTCGACCTGTTGCTGCTTTAAAAGTTGAAAGCCAAGTTGTAGCAAATAATGTAACTAATTTCTTTGAGGTGTATCTAAGGCATTTAGATCCACTTGCTTGAACGCAGTTGTTCTCAATATCGAGCGCGTATGGAAGCGATCGTTCATTATATCCACCAACTGATGCCAAGCGCCAAATTGCCTTTTGCGCTTGTGTTTGAGCCTCGGTAATTACTGTGGCTTCATCGGACGAATTCGGCAAGTAGGCGTAATGATAAAAACCGGTATAGAGACCTGCAGCTTGAGCTGCATCCATGTCAATCGAAAACCATTTACGTGCATCAATATCTGATTTATCTTTTCCGTCAGATGCTTTAATCATTACGAATCTGACGCCGGCGTTATACATCTTCGTAAAATCGATTAACTTATCGCCTGGATGTTGCCAGCGACTAATGTCTACTCCATGAATACGTCCACCTGGTCCCCCAAGTGCGATTAAAAGAGAAGGATCTGCTTGAGAGAATGTTGCATTTGGATCGATTACAAAGTTTTTCTGATTTGAATAGATTCTTCCCGCAACCGCTCTATATGTCGCGCTTCCTGCTAATGCCGTAGAGACGACTTCTATTTTCCAAGAACCTCCAGATTTGGTCTTTGCCCCTAGTGAAGTTTTGGTCCAAACGCCATTTAATTTAACTTGAATCACAACTTGCACGTTATTGCGCGCTGGTTTGAGGATGCCATTTAAGGTCACTTTAGGTTCACCTATGGATGGTGTCTTAGTGATGTTTAGTGACAATGATGAAGCTGCATTAGCACTATCTATTCCCAGAACAATGAGAGATAAAGAGAGTAGAAAAACAAAGACTTTTTTCACCAAGTTATCTCCACAGTCTCACCAGTAATCTCTTTAATTACTTCAATTAACATGGGAGCAAATTTAGTTCTGGTATCTAGATATGAATGATTTCCGGAGAATTTTTCAGCGTCGGAAAAATCTAGTTTTAGGATTCCTGAATCAAGACTGGCCAATCTGGCATCAAAGAAAGTCAGCCAGGCAACACGGTTACGTGCTTCAAGTGCAAATAGCACCTGGTTCCACTTATTTTTGAGATTGGCTAACTCCACGAGTTAAACCTATCTCAAGAATCTACTTAC